>JASLHP010000093.1 GCA_030149625.1 Solirubrobacteraceae bacterium | reverse complement strand
CTGCGAGGTCCAGCAGCATCTCGGCGACGACCGCGTGCGCGCCGTCGCAATGGACACTACCGACGGGCTCTCGCGCGGCACCGAAGTGATCGACACCGGCGCGCCGATCACCGTGCCGGTCGGTGACATCACCCTGGGCCGCATCTTCAACCTGCTCGGAGAGCCGATCGACCTCGGCGATGAGCTTCCCGACGACGTCAAGCGGTGGCCGATCCATCGCCACGCGCCGAGCGTCGAGGCGCTGACGCCGACCACGGAGATGTTCGAGACCGGGATCAAGGTCATCGACCTGCTCGCGCCCTATGCCAAGGGCGGCAAGGTCGGGCTGTTCGGCGGCGCCGGCGTCGGCAAGACGGTGCTGATCCAGGAGCTGATCCACAACCTCGCCAAGGAGCACGGCGGCCTGTCGGCGTTCTGCGGCGTCGGCGAGCGCTCGCGCGAGGGCAACGACCTGTGGCTGGAGATGAAGGAGTCGGGCGTGCTCGACAAGACGATGCTCGTGTTCGGCCAGATGAACGAGCCGCCCGGCGCGCGTATGCGTGTCGCGCTGTCGGGTCTGACGATGGCCGAATACTTCCGTGACCAGGGCCAGGACGTGCTGCTGTTCATCGACAACATCTTTCGCTTCGTGCAGGCGGGCTCCGAGGTCTCGGCGCTGCTCGGGCGCATGCCCTCGCAGGTCGGCTACCAGCCGACCCTGGAGACCGAGATGGGGGGGCTGCAGGAGCGCATCACCTCCACCAAGCGCGGCTCGGTCACCTCGATCCAGGCGATCTACGTGCCTGCCGACGACTACACCGACCCGGCTCCCGCGTCGGTGTTCGCGCACCTCAACGCGACCACCGCGCTGTCGCGGGCGATCTCCGAAAAAGGCATCTACCCGGCCGTGGACCCGCTCGACTCGACCTCGACGATCCTCAAGGCGGACATCGTCGGCGAGGACCACTTCCGTGTGGCCAACCGTGTCAAGGAGATCTTGCAGCGCTACAAGGAGCTCCAGGACATCATCGCGATCCTCGGCATCGACGAGCTCTCCGACGAGGACAAGCTGACGGTCGCGCGCGCGCGGCGCATCGAGCGCTTCCTCTCGCAGCCGTTCTTCGTCGCCGAAGAGTTCACGGGCACGCCCGGAGCGTACGTGCCGATCGCCGAGACGATCAGAGGCTTCGAGGAGATCATCGAGGGCAAGCACGACGAGGTCTCGGAGAGCGCGTTCTTCCTCAAGGGCACGATCGACGAGGTCGTCGAGGCGGCCAAGGAATAGCCCGTGGCGCACTCCAAGTTCCCAGTGGAAGTCCTGACGCCAGAGGGCGAGGTGTTCTCCGACGAGGTCGAAATGCTCTCGACGTTCACCGCCATCGGCTCGATCGGCATCCTCGCCAACCACGAGCCGGTGCTGGCGATGCTCGAACCGACCGAGCTGCGGCTGTACCGCTCGGAGGAGGAGATCGTGCGCTTCGCTCAGGCCGAGGGCTACCTGCAGTTCGCGGACAACCGCGCGTTGGTGCTCGTCGAGGAGGCGATCGCTCCCGAGCAGCTCGACCGCCCAGCCCTGGAGGAGAAACTGTCGCTGGCGCGCTCCAGCGCCGAGCGTGCCCCGGAGAACAGCGAGGAGCGAGCCCGCGCGCTACGCGACCGCCAGCGCTACGAAGCCTTCCTCGCGGTCGCACGGTAGTCGCGGCACGTGACGCTGCCGCTCCTCGCGCCCAACAGCTAGCCTTCCCCGCTTCATGAGCGCCACACGTGAGCCAATCGGCGTGATCGGGACCGGCTACGTCGGGTTGGTGACGGCGGCCGGCTTCGCCGAGCTCGGCAGCGACGTCCGGTGCGTGGACATCGACGCGGCCAAGATCGAGCGGCTGCGCCGAGGCGAGGTGCCGATCTATGAGCCGGGGCTCGAAGAGCTGCTCGTGCGCAACGCCGAGCGCATGCACTTCTCCACCGACATCTCGAGCGCGCTCGAGCACGCACGGCTGCTGTTCATCGCCGTCGGGACGCCGCCCACCTACTCGGGCGACGCCGACCTGTCCGCCGTGCACGCCGTCGTCGATGCGATCCCGCCCGCCGAGAACCGCGCGCTGGTCATGAAGTCGACCGTGCCTTGCGGCACGGGCGCCTCGCTGCTGCGGGTCTTCGGAGAACAGGGCAAGGACGCGCTCGGCTATGTCTCGTGCCCCGAGTTCCTGAAGGAGGGCTCGGCCGTGGCGGACTTCCTGCACCCCGACCGCGTCGTCGTCGGCGACGACGACGGCTGGGCCGGCGATGCGGTCGCCGAGCTCTACGCGCCGCTGCAGGCGCCGCTCGTGCGTACCGACGTGGCCAGCGCCGAGATGGTCAAGCTCGCCTCAAACGCCTTCCTGGCGACGAAGATCTCGTTCATCAACGAGATCGCCAACGTCTGCGAGGAGACCGGCGCCGACGTCGTCGAGGTCGCGCGCGGCATGGGCCTCGACGACCGCATCGGCGCGAAGTTCCTGCAGGCCGGCATCGGCTACGGCGGCTCCTGCTTCCCGAAGGACGTCGACGCGCTCAAGCAGCTCGCGGGCAACTCCGGCTATCACTTCCAGCTGCTGACGGCTGTCACCGAGGTCAACGAGCTGCAGAAGCGGCGTGTGATCGGCAAGCTGCACAAGCATCTGGGTGGGCTCGTGGGCAAGCGCGTGGCGCTGCTCGGGCTGGCGTTCAAGCCGAACACCGACGACATGCGCGAGGCCTCCTCGCTCGTGCTCTCCGCGCGGCTGCACGCGGATGGCGCGAGCGTCGTCGCGTATGACCCGGTCGCCGAGGAGCAGGCACGCTCGATGGTCTCCGGGATCGAGTTCTCCGACTCGCCGCTCGCCGCGATCGAGGGGGCCGACGCGGTCGTGCTGGTCACGGAGTGGCGCGAGTTCCTGGAGCTCGACTGGAGCGCGGTCGCCGCGGGCATGAAGGGCGAGGTGATCGTCGACGGGCGCAACGCTCTGGATAAGCAGGCCGTACGTGCCGCGGGGTTGATCTACGAGGGAATCGGACGGCGGTGAGCCCATCCAAGCCGTGATCCTCGTGGGCGGGCAGGGCACACGCCTGCGCCCGCTCACCGCGACCGTGCCCAAGCCTGTCGTAAGGCTCGTGGACCGGCCGTTCATCGCGTTCATGCTGGAATGGCTGCGCGGGCACGGCATCGATGACGTGATCATGTCCTGTGGCTTTCTCGCCGACAGCGTGCGCGAGGCGCTCGGCGACGGCTCGCGGTTCGGCATCCGCCTGCGCTTCGTCGAGGAGCCCGAGCCGCGCGGCACCGCCGGCGCGCTGAAGCTCGCCGAGCCGATGCTCGAGCAGCGCTTCCTGATGCTCAACGGCGACGTGCTCACCGACATCGACCTGACCGCGCAGATCGCCCAGCACGATGCCGCCGGCGCGCGTGCGACGCTGGCGCTCGTGCCCGTCGCGGACCCAAGCGCATACGGCGTCGTGATCCTGCACGAGGATCGCTCGGTGAGCGACTTCGTGGAGAAGCCCAGTCCGGGCACCGTCGACAGCAACCTGATCAGCGCCGGCGCATACGTGCTCGAGCGCGAGATCCTGCAGCTGGTGGAGCCCGATCGCAATGTCTCGATCGAGCGCGAGGTCTGGCCGCGGCTCGTCGAGAACGGCCTCTACGGGTTCCCCTCCGACAGCTACTGGCTCGACATCGGCACGCCCGAGCGCTACCTGCAGGGCACCTTCGACATCCTCGAAGGCAACGTCGAGACGGCTGTGCGCGAGCGTCTGGGCGGTGAGCGGCTCGCGATCGCGGATGGCGCGCGGGCTGACGGCGAGGTCATACCTCCGGCGTTGCTCGAGCACGGCGCGCGGGTGGCTCCGGGAGCGCACGTCGGCGGCCTCGTAGTGCTGGCGCGGGACGCGACCGTCGGGGCCGACTCGACTGTCGAGCGCGCGGTCGTGCTCGAGGGATCGCAGATCGGGGAGGGGTGCGAGCTGCGCGACTGCATCGTCGCGGCCGGCTGTCGCGTGGGCGACGGCACGAGCATCACCGGCGCCGCGGTGCTCGGCGACGGCGCGATCGTCGGGGCTCGCAACGTGATCGCGAGCGGGGCGCGTATCTTCCCTGGTGTCGAACTGCCCGACGACGCGATCGAGCTCTAGCCGAGACCGCGCCATGAGCCCAAACGCGAGAGACTGCACCGTGACAGCAACCACCACGGCATCACAGGAGGCGAGCAGCAGATGAGCGACGGCGGCGCGACCGCGACACCCACCGCGGAGGAGCTCTCGCGCGCGAGCATCGCCCGCGTCGATCCATCCGACCAGCTGGGCGATGTGCTTGCCCTGCCCGAGCATCTCCGCGACGCCCTGTGGCGTGTGGAGTCGGCGATCATGCAGGACTGGGACACGGGCGCGGGACTCGTCGTCGCGGGCATGGGCGGCTCGGCGATCGGCGGCGCGCTCGCGCGAGCCGCGATGGGCGACCACGCCTCGCGTCCGATCTTCGTGACCCGTGCGTACGGGCTGCCGCCGTGGACGACGCCCGACACGATGGTGCTGTGCGCCAGCTATTCCGGCAACACCGAGGAGACACTCGCGTGCTACGAGTCGGCGGGTGCGCTCGGCGCCAAGCGCACGGTTGTCACGACCGGCGGACGCCTCGCCGAGATGGCGCGCGCGGACGGCGTGCCCGTGATCCCGCTGCCGGGCGGCTTTCAGCCGCGAGCCGCCGTGGCCTACATGATCGTCGCCGCGCTCGAGGTGGCCGCGTTGTGCGGGGCGGGACCGCGCTTGACGCCCGAGATCGACGTAGCCGCCTCGCACATCGAGCAACTGGTGACGGAGTGGGGTCCGGACGCGCCGGAGGACACGCTCGCCAAGGAACTCGCGCGTGGTCTGCACGGGACGACCCCGGTCGTAGCCGGCGCTGGCCTGACGTCCCCGATCGCCTACCGCTGGAAGACGCAGATCAACGAGAACGCCAAGCAGCCGTGCTTCTGGAACGAATTGCCCGAGCTCGACCACAACGAGATCTCCGGATGGGAGGGCGCGAGCGCCGTGGGTCGCTTCTCGGCTGTGTTTCTCGACGACTCCGACGCGCACCCGCGCGTAAAGGAGCGAATGGACCTGACCGAGCGCCTGATCGCCGGCAACGCGACGGCCAGCTACCGGCTCGAGACCCGCGGGCAGACCGCGATCGAGCGCGTGATCTCGCTGGTGCTGTTGGGCGATCTCGTCTCGATCTATCTCGCTGCTCTGCGCGGCGTCGACCCTGGGCCCGTGAAGCTGATCGAGGAGCTGAAGGCGGCACTCGCCGAGCGCTGAACGGTGCTGGCGGTGTGATACCGTCGGGTCCGGCCGAGGAGCGCTGCGACGGGCTTCGATCCGCCACGCTCGGCCTCTCTGCAGTAAGGGCGCTCACCTGACCGGACAGGAGGATTGACCATGTCCGCAATGACACCCACCGCAGTAGCCAACGACTTCAAGGTCGCCGACCTCGCGCTTGCGGAGTTCGGCCGCAAGGAGATCACGCTCGCCGAGCACGAGATGCCCGGCCTGATGTCGATCCGCCGTGAGTACGCCGATGCGCAGCCGCTGAAGGGCGCGCGCATCACGGGCTCGCTGCACATGACGATCCAGACGGCCGTGCTGATCGAGACGCTGACGGCGCTCGGAGCCGAGGTCCGCTGGTGCAGTTGCAACATCTTCTCCACACAGGACCACGCGGCGGCTGCCGTCGCCGTCGGCCCGGACGGCACGCCGCAGGAGCCGCGCGGCGTGCCGGTGTACGCGTGGAAGGGAGAGACGCTCGAGGAGTACTGGTGGTGCACTGAGCAGGTGCTGCGCTGGGATGGGAGCCCCGACGGCTCCACCGGCCCGAACATGATCCTCGACGACGGTGGCGACGCGACGCTGCTCGTGCACAAGGGCACCGAGTACGAGCAGGCCGGCGCGGTGCCGCAGCCGACGGCGGCCGACTCCGAGGAGTATCGAGTGATCCTCTCGGTGCTCAGCCGCTCGTTGTCTGAAGACCCGCAGCGCTGGACACGCGTGGGCGAAGGCATCAAAGGCGTCACCGAGGAGACCACCACGGGCGTGCACCGTCTGTATGAGATGGTCGAGGCGGGCGAGCTGCTGTTTCCGGCGATCAACGTCAACGACTCGGTCACCAAGTCCAAGTTCGACAACCTCTACGGCTGCCGCCACTCGCTGATCGACGGCATCAACCGCGCCACCGATGTGATGATCGGCGGCAAGATGGCCGTCGTGTGCGGCTTCGGCGACGTCGGCAAGGGCTGCGCGGAATCGCTGCGGGGCCAGGGCGCGCGCGTGGTGATCACCGAGATCGACCCGATCTGCGCGCTGCAGGCGGCGATGCAGGGCTATGAGGTCAAGACGCTGCAGGACGTCGTCGAGACCGCCGACATCTTCGTGACGACGACCGGCAACAAGGACATCATCACCGCGCGGGACATGGGGCGCATGAAGCACCAGGCGATTGTCGGCAACATCGGCCACTTCGACAACGAGATCGACATCGCGGGCCTGACCAAGATCCCGGGGATCGAGCGGGTCAACATCAAGCCTCAGGTCGACAAGTGGGTGTTCCCGGACGGCCACGCGATCCTGATGCTCTCCGAGGGTCGCCTTCTGAACCTCGGAAACGCCACCGGGCACCCGAGCTTCGTGATGAGCAACTCGTTCTCGAACCAGACGATCGCGCAGATCGAGCTGTTCACGAAGAACGACGAGTACGAGAAGCGGGTGTACGTGCTGCCCAAGCACCTCGACGAGAAGGTCGCGCGGCTGCACCTGGACGCGCTCGGTGTCAAGCTCACCACGCTCACCGACGAGCAGGCCGCCTACATCGGCGTGCCCGTCGACGGGCCTTACAAGCCAGATCACTACAGGTACTGACCGACAGATGAAGGCGATGGTGCTCGCGGCGGGGCTGGGCACGCGCCTGCGCCCGCTGACATACGAGATCACGAAGCCGATGGTGCCGGTGCTCGACCGGCCGGTGATGGAGCACATCATCGAGCTGCTCGAGCGCCACGGCTTCGACGAGGTGATCGCCAATCTCCACTACTTCCCGGACTCGATCCGCGAGTACTTCGGGCAGCGACTGTCGTATCGCTTCGAGCAGGAGCTCTTGGGGACGGCGGGCGGCGTGCGAGGCTGCGCCGACTTCTTCGGCGATGAGCCGTTCCTGGTGATCTCCGGTGACGCGCTCACCGACATCGACCTCGGAGCGTTCGTCGCCAGGCACCGACAGGCTGGCGGCGTCGCGACGCTGGCGGTCAAGCAGGTCGCGGACACGCGCGAGTACGGCGTCGTGCTGCACGACCGCGAGGGTCGCATCACTGGCTTTCAGGAGAAGCCCGCGCCCGAGGAGGCGCTGTCTGACCTGGGAAACTGCGGGATCTACCTGTTCGAGCCGCGCATCTTCGACTATTTCCCGGCGCGCCCGTTCGTCGACTGGGCCCAAGACGTGTTTCCGGTGCTGCTCGAGAACGACGTGCCGTTCCACATCCACGAGGTGGGCGAGTACTGGAACGACGTCGGCTCACTCAGCGAGCTCAGGCAGGGGACGTTCGACGCGCTGCGCGGCGAGCTGCATCTGCAGATCGATGGCGAGGAGATCCGCCCGGGGCTGACCGCCGCGGGCGGGCGCGAGCGCTCGCCGCTGAGAGCCGACACGGACGTCGAGGGGCCGGTCTGGATCGGGCGCGACGTGCGCATCGGCGAGCGCGTGCGCCTGATGGGGCCGGTCGTGCTCGGTGACGGCGCGAGCGTCGGTGACGGCGCGCAGTTGCGCGAGAGCATCGTCTTTCCAGGCACCGAGGTCGCCCACGAGTCGATCCTGATCGGCGCGATCGCCGGCCACGGCGGCATCTTGCGGAGTCTGCGCCCGCGCGGCTGATCGACTTCCCCGCGGCGGCGAGATCCGCCGCCTGCGCTTCTCGCCCGTAGCCTGTGCCGTCGGCGGCCAGCGTCGGCCGTGCCGTTGGCGGCCCAGCGTCGGCGACTGGCGCCTTGCGGCTGGTGGCGGAGCGCCGGCGGCAGACCATACGTGGCCGGGCGTGTCCCGGCGAGGCCTTAACGCGAAAGGGCCCGCCGAAGCGGACCCCCTCACGGAAAGTGAGACTATGACAAGAGTCATAGTAGCACGTGCGAATGACCGATGCCCATACCTTAGCCGCAAAATGCGTAGACCGTATGCGCTCGACTGCGTGCGGTCGACCATCGGCGCTCGAGCGTGTCGAATCGTGTCGCTCGTCCGCCGTCTTGACGACGATCACGATCCGTCCACCAGCCATTTACATCCGCCGCGCTCCGGCGTAGCATCGGAGACATCGCCAGACAATGACCTTCGACCGAAGGAGCCTACGATGCAGATCGACATCAAGGGTCGCAACGTCCCGGTCACCGACGAGCTCCGCACGCACGCGGAGCGGCGTCTGAGGAAGATCTCGCGGCAGGTCTCAGACCTGGCTCGCTTGGAGATCGAGATCTTCAAGGAGCCAAATCCGCGCGTCGCCGACAGCCAAGTCGCGGAGTGCACCCTGTATCTCAAGGGTGTGACGCTGCGCGCGCACGACGCCTCGCCGGAGATGCTGCACTCGCTGAACCTGGTCGTCGACGAGCTGGCTCGCCAGGTGAAGCGTCACCGCGACAAACTGCGTCACCGGCGCGACCGCGCGTCCAAGGTGGGCGAGCAGGCGGTGCCCGCGCGAGCCGGCGGCGTGATCGGCGCGCTACCGGGCACGTAACCAGAGCTTTAGCGTCTGGGGCTATCCTTGGCGCATGCCCTCACTGCTCGATCGCGCGCTGAACGTCGGCGAGGCGAAGAAGTTCAAGACCTACCAGAAGCGCGTAGCGCTGATCGAGGCGTTCGAGGCCGAGCTCGAACACGACAGCGACGCCGAGCTGCGCGAGCGGATGGATGCGCTGCGAGCCCGAGTCAGCGACGGCGAGTCGCTCGACGCAGTGCTACCGGAGTGCTTTGCGATCGTCCGCGAGACGGGCAAGCGCGTGATGGGCATGCGCCATTTCGACGTGCAGATGATCGGCGGCATGGCGCTGCACGAGGGCCAGATCGCCGAGATGAAGACGGGCGAGGGCAAGACGCTGACGGCGACGCTCGCGGTCGTGCTCAACTCGCTCGCGGTACACGACCGGCATCCTGACGCGCTGCCTGACAGTCCGCGCGAGCGCAGGGGCGTGCACGTGGTGACCGTCAACGATTACCTGGCCCGGCGCGACGCCGAATGGATGAGCCCGATCTACGACGCGCTGGGCGTGACGGTGGGAGTGCTGCAAAACATGCAGCCGTATGAGGAGAAGCAGCGCGCATACGCGTGCGACGTCGTGTACGGCACCAACTCCGAGTTCGGCTTCGACTACCTGCGCGACAACATGGCCAAGGACCTCTCCGAAAAGGTCCAGCGCGGGCACCCCTACGCGATCGTCGACGAGGTCGACAACATCCTCATCGACGAGGCGCGCACGCCGCTGATCATCTCGGGTGCGCCCGAACAGGCGGCCGACCTGTACGTCAAGTTCGCCCGCCTGGCCCCCCAGCTGAAAGCCGG
>JASLHP010000242.1 GCA_030149625.1 Solirubrobacteraceae bacterium | reverse complement strand
CTCGCCGGCGAATACAGGCTCCCGATCGCCGGCGGCTTCGATGCGAAGCTGACCGCGCTCGCGAGCGCGGCGATCCTGGCGCTGCTCCTCGTTTCGCTCGTGTGGGCGCTGCGCGTCAAGGACCTCGGCGTGCTGCTGCTGCTGGGAGTGATGGGGCTCGTGATGTTGATCGTCTTTCCCCGCGCCAGCCCCTACGCGCAGGGCAAGCTGCTCGCGATCGCGGGCCCGGGGGTGGTGTTCGTCGCGCTGATCGTGCTCGTGAGCGCGCGCGGGCGGCTCGCGCCGCCGGCGTTTGCGCTCGCCGGTGGCCTGGCGCTCACGATCTTCGCCTCCGACGGGTTCGCCTACGGCCACGACAGGATCGCGCCGACGTCGCGTGTCGAAGCGATCCGCGAGGTCGGCAAGCGCTTCGCCGGGCAGGGTCTGGTGCTGTGGAACGAGTTCGAGGAGTACGCCAAGTACTTCGCCAACGAAGCCAGGATCAGCGTGCCGTTCGAGGCGATCACGCCGCAGCAGGTGCAACTGCGCGACCCGCAGCCGTTCTACGGCAAATACTTCGACCTCGACGAAGAGCTGCTGTCGTTCGTGGAGGGCTATCCGATCGTCGTCACGCGACGCTCGCCCGCGGCCAGCCGTCCGCCCGCCAATTATCGGATCGTCTATGAGAACAAGTACTACCTTGGCTGGCGGCGGGCGTCGGCGCCGGTCGTGCTGCGCCACCTGCCCGAGCAGCAGCTGTACTCGCCATCAGCCACGGTCACCTGCCCGGCGCTCGCGCCAATCGTCGCCGGGGCGCCCGCTGGCAGCGAGCTGGTACTCGCGACCGCGCCCGAAGCCGCGACGTTCGAAGTCCTCTCGGACAAGCGCCGCTCGGGTGGCTGGGTCCCCGATCCGACGCAGGCGGGCGCCGTCACCACGGTCACGGCTGGGCAGGCCGAAGGCGTGCTCACCGTGCGCGGCGGCGGGCGCTATGCCGTGTGGGTGCAGGGTGACTTCCCGCGCAAGGTCTATGTGCAGGTCGACGGGCGCACGGTCGGGTGGGTGGCCGGGTCGAACACCCCCGGACAGTGGCTGCAGGCGGCGTCGCTGCGCCTGACGGCGGGGAGCCACCGCGTGCGCATCTACGCACGCGGTGGACACCGTCATCTCGGGCCGGGGGAATGGCCACGCGGCGACGACGGCACGATCGGCGCGGTGACGCTCAGGCGCGAAGGCCCCGAGCTGATGCGCACGGTCGCGCTCTCCGATTGGCGATCGCTGTGTGGCGCGCAGGCCGACTGGGTGGAGCTCGTGCGTCCGTGACGGTGACGGTGGCGATTCCCGTGCGCAACGGTGGCGAGCTGCTGGCGCGAACGCTCGCGGCGCTGTCCGCACAGACGGTCGAGCACGAGCTGCTGGTGTGCGACTCGGGCTCGGCCGACGGCTCGCGAGCGCTCGCGCGCTCGCACGGAGCGCGCGTGCTGGAGATCGAGCCGTCGCAGTTCAGCCACGGCGGCACGCGCAACCTGCTGATGCGCGAGGCTGCTGGCGCGCGCGTGGCCTTTCTCACCCAGGACGCCGAGCCGCTCGACGAGCACTGGCTCAAACGGCTGCTCGACGGGCTCGAGCTCGCGGACGATGTCGGCATCGCCTTCGGCTCCTACCGACCGCGCCCCGATGCTTCGGCCGCCGTGCGCATGGAGCTCGAGCGCTGGTTTTCCTCGCTCGCCCCCGATGGCGCCTCTCAGGTGGTCCGACTCGCCGCGCATGAGCGTGGTCTGCCCGTGCTCACGCTGATCGGTCGCCGCGGCTTCTTCACGGACGCGAACGCGTGCCTTGCGCGCGGCGCCTGGGAGCGGGTGCCGTTTCGCGACGTCGCCTACGCCGAGGATCGTGTTCTCGCGATCGACATGCTGCGCGCGGGCTATGCCAAGGCGTACGTGCCCGAGGCCGCGGTGCTGCACTCCCACCGATACACGGCCTCGCAGGAATTGCGTCGCTGCTTCGACGAGTGGCGCGGACTGAGCGAGGTCTACGGCTGGCGTGAGCCGGCGACGCCGGCGCACGTCGTCAGCCAGTTGCGTGGGCAGCTCGGGCAGGCTTGGCGCGAGCTCGCCGCCGCGGGCGTCGCGCCGGTTCGTCGCGCGGCGACGTTGGCATCCGTGGGCGCGCACCAGCTCGTGCGCCAGACAGGGGCTATGCTCGGCTCGCGGGCAGATCTGCTTCCCCCTGCGGCCCGTCTGAGGCTGTCGCTCGAGCGCCGCGCGGGCTACGCGGCGCTCGATCTCGACGCGTCTACCATCACACCCGACGACGAGGCTCCGTGACCGACGAGAACGACACGCCAGATCCCCGACCGCCGATCGCCGATCCAGAGTCGATCGCCTCCAGTGCCCTCGACGGCTCGTTCAGTGGGCCGCTCGCCGGCCTGCGCCGACGCATCTACCTGACCTATCGCTATTACGGCTGGCGCACGCTGCTGTTCCGCGCGATCACGCTGCCGCTGCGCTTCACGCCGCTGAAGCGCCGGCTGCGGCTGCGTTCGGGCACCGGCGACGACGCCTATCGTCGCGCCGTCGCCTGGTACCGCGAACACGGCAAGCCGGTTGACATCGTGATTCCCAGCTATCGCGACGCCGATCGGGTGGCGACGCTGGTGCAGAGCATCCACAGGACCGTGCCGCGCGAGCTGGCTCGCATCATCGTCGCGGACGACGCGAGCGGTCCAGAGCATTTGGCGGCGCTGCGCGCGATCGAGGGCATCGTCGTGGTCGCGGGCGAGGACAACCGTGGCTTCGCCGCCAACGTCAACCGTGGCCTGCGCGCCACCGACAGCGAGCGCGACGTAGTCGTGCTCAATTCCGACATGGAAGCGCGCGCGGGCTGGCTCGCATGCCTGCAGTACGTGAGCAACGAGGCCGAGGACATCGGGATCGTCGGCGCGCGGCTGCTGTACCCGGACGGGCGCATCCAGTTCGCCGGCACCGTGCGCAACCTCGGGGCGCCGCAATGGTTCGATCATCGCTACCGCTTCAAGCCGGGCGACTGGGGGCCCGCGGGCTTGGGCGGGCCTGTGCTCGCGGTGACCGGCGCCTGCATGTACGTCAAGCGGGAGCTGATCGAGCGCGTGGGGTTGCTCGACGAGGCTTACCCGATGGCCTACGAGGATGTGGACTGGTGCCTGCGCGCATGGCAGGCCGGCTTTCGGGTGATGTACTTCCCAGCGGCAAGCCTCTACCACCACGAGTCGGTCACGCGCGGCACCGACGTGGGCGAGCGCGAGCGCGTCTCGCAGGAGGTCTTCTGGGAGCGCTGGGGCGACTTCTTCGACGCGCGCGAGGTGCGCACAGATGAGGGCAGGTTGCGTGTGGTCTACGTGACCGAGGACACCGGCGTCGGCGGCGGGCACCGGGATGTCTTCGAGCACCTCAACCGGCTGTCGGACCGCGGTCACGAGGTCGCGCTCTACACATTGGGCGAGCGTCCCGACTGGTTCGAGCTGCGCGCGCCGGTGCACAGCTTCGAGCTCTACGACGATCTCGTGGACGCGCTGTCGGGACTCGACGCGATCAAGGTGGCCACCTGGTGGAACACCGCGGCGCCCGTCTGGCAAGCGAGCGTGCTGCGCGGGATACCCGTGTATTTCGTGCAGGACATCGAGACCTCCTACTACCCCGACGACGAGCGCACGCGCCACGCGGTGCTTGACTCCTACCGCCAGGAGTTTCGCTACATGACGATCTCCTCGTGGAATCGCGAGCGCCTGCGCGAGCTCGGCCTGGACGCCGAGCTGATCCCACCGGGCATCGACCTCGAGAACTTCCGTCCGCTCGAAGAAGCGAGCCGCCGCGATGACATGGTGCTGGCTTTGGGGCGGTCGAATCCGCTGAAGAACCTTCCCTTGACGCTCGACGCGTGGCGGGCGCTGCAGGCGCCTGCAGCGCCCGGCGCGCTCGGCGAGCGCCCCGAGCTGTGCCTGTTCGGTATCGAGCCGGAGCTGGCCGGCGAGCAGGGCGTGCGCTACGTGCGCTCGCCGAGCGACGAGCAGGTCAACGAGCTCTTCAACGAGGCGACGGTATTCGTCCAGACCTCCACGCACGAGGGCTTCGCGCTGCCCCCGCTCGAGGCGATGGCGACGGGCGCGGCCGTCGTCTGCACCGACGCGCACGGCAACCGCGATTTCTGCGTGGACGGCGAGAATTGCCTGATGCCGGAGCCCAACGCCGCCGCTGTCGCCCAGGCGCTCGCGCGCCTGCTCGGCGACGGCGAGCTACGCGAGCGCCTCGGCCGGGCTGGTATCGAGACGGCAGCCGACTATGCATGGGAGCGGCGGATCGACGCGTTGGTCGAGTTCCTGGAGCGGGTGGCGCGTCCCACGTGCGTCGATCTCGAGCGCGTGGACGCACCTCCCGAGGGCGCGCGCACGGACCTGAGCGTGCACGAAGGCTCGTGAAGGCCGAGTTCGCGACGCGGCTGCGCTGTCCGGCTTGTAGACGCGACGGCACGCTCGAGCTCGACGTGCGGGCGAGTGACGAGCGCGAGGTACGCGAGGCGGTCGTGCGCTGCCGGTCGTGCGCTAGCGAGTTCGCTGTACACCGGGGTGTCGTGGAGCTGCTGCACGAGCCGCCCGACTACATCGTGGCCGAGGCCGCCGGCCTCGAGCGCTTCGCCGCGCAGATGCGCGCCGAGGGCTGGGACCGCGAGCGCGTGCGCCAGCTGCCCGACGTCGAGCACGGCTACTGGTACGTGCAGGCGCGCTCGATGCACCAGCTGCTGACGACGGTCCCGTTCAAGCCCGGCGAGAGCATCTTGGATGTCGGCTCGAACACCTGTTGGGCCACGAATCGCTTCGCCGAGAGCGGCCTCGAGGCGATCGCGCTCGATATCGCCACGGCCGATCTGCAGGGCCTCTACACGGCCGAGTGCTTCATCGACGATGGCGAGGTGTTCTTCGAGCGGATACTCGGCTCGATGGACTCGATCCCGCTCGCCTCGAGCAGTCTCGACTACGTGTACTGCTGTGAGGTGCTTCATCACAACGATCCCGACGGCCTGCGCCGCACGTTCGCGGAGATCTTTCGCGTGCTGCGTCCCGGCGGGCGACTGTTGATGGTCAACGAGACGCTCAAGACGTTGAGCGACCCTGACGGCGTGCACGTCGAGAACGTCGAGCAGTTCGAGGGCTATGAGCACGCGCACTGGGCGCTCCGCTATCGCTGGGAGGCGACGCGCGCAGGCTTCATGACAGAGGTCATCGAGCCGCATTACCGTCCCTACTTCGGCGATCCCATGCCGCTTCCCAGAGGCGCCGGCCTGCCGCTCGTCGGGCCCTTGATCGGCAAAGGCGCGCGCGCGTTTCACGCCTGCGGACTCACCCGCAGGGTTTACCTCTCATGGCTGAATCACGCGCAGGGCACGGTCTCGATGAACATGATCGCGACGAAGCCGTCGCGCTTCGTCGGGCTTCACGAGCGGATGGGCGTCGGACAGCGCCTGTTGCGCCTGCTCGCGGCGTGGGCGCGTCTGCCTGTCGATCGCCGCCGTGGTCGCGCACCGGGGCGGCTGCCGCGTACACCCGAGCAGATCACCCGAGCGTACGCGGCGCGTGGCGGGTGACCGATCGCGTTGTGGCGCCGCTGTCGTCGAGCAGCCGCTCGAAGCGGTGCCGTCGGCCGGTGGCGTCTACCCCGACGCGAGTGAATTAACTTAGCCGCGCTGCGCCGTGAAGAGGTACGGGCGGGCCGGCGTCAGCGCGGTCGGCCAGCGTCGCCCGAACTGGAGGATCCAGCGGCCCACGGGAATTGGTGTCACCGTCACATTCCCAAAGCTCTCAACTGTGGGAAAGCTATCAAACGACTCAGCTTGTCTAAAGGTTCTCGGCGACGAACGGGGCCGAGCGGTTGAAGACCCAGAAGCCGAGGGCGAAGACCGCGAGCACGAGCGCCAGCGGCTCGAGCAGCGCGACCCAGCTGCCGAGCGCCTGCCCGGCGCTGAGTGTCGCATGCGTGACCACCGCATGGCGGAATTGCTGAAAGACGGTTACGAGCGGGTTGAGCATGTAGAGGTGGTAGAGCAGCTGTTCGTGGTGCGGGGGCACGATCAGCGTGTCGCGGACCTTCTGGATCGGGATGATCACGGGCGAGCCGTAGAAGACGATCTGACTGACGACTTCCCAGATCGGCTGAATGTCGCGGAAGCGCACGAACAGGGCCGAGAGCAGCATCGCCATGCCGGTCGAGAAGAGCACGAGCATGGCGAGGATCAGTGGCACCTCGAGCCAGCTGAGCATCGGGTGCACCCCGGAGATGAGGGCGAAGACGAGTACGACGACGAGGTTCATCATCAGGTTGAAGAACGACAGCAGCACCATCGCCAACGGGATCACGAGTCGTGGGAATTGGATCTTGCGCACGAGGTTCTCACGATCGACGACGCTGCGCACCGATCCGCCGGTGGCTTCCGCGAAGAACGTGAACAGCACGATCGAGCCGAGCAGCTGCACCCCATAGGCATGTTCGCTCGGGCTGCCGCCCCTGCCCACGTGGCTGATCACGACGAAGAACACGTACAGAACCCCGAACAGCAACAGTGGTCGCATCACCTGCCAGACGTAACCGAGCACCGAGCCGAAGAACTTGAGTTTGAATTCATTGCGGGCAATGTTGTAAGTGAGGTGCCAGAAGCGTCGCCAGTCGCTGATCAGCGCTCCGGGACCCTTGATCGGGCGTCCGAGTCCCTCGAATGGCGCAGTCGCGACGCCCTCCAGTGCGGGTGCCTCGGTGCTCATGAGCTCGAGATCGCGGGGAGCTCGACCTGGCTGCGGCTGATGGCGATCTCGACGGGTAGATCGACGGCGCCGCCCAGGGCTTCTGGGCCGGTGACGACGAACGAGAAGGCGCCCTCGAGGCGGTCGATCAGGTCCATGCCGGTGCCCCGGTGGGCGAGCGTGAACAGCGGGTTGTAGCGCCCCGGCGCAAGCACGTTCTCGAACGAGAACGAGAACTGGATCTCCTCGCCCGCGGCGAAGTGTCCACTGTGCTCGTGCCCGCGGGCACTCGTGGCGACGACGATCGCCTGATGGTCTTCATTGAGCACGTACAGGCTGGCAACTGGATTCTCGACCGCGGTGGAAAAGCGCACGAGCGCCTTCAACGCGATCCGCTGTCCCTGTGGCACCGAGCTCGGACGCTGTCCGTGCTCGTCCTCGATCCATGCCTCGACGACGCGTGCGTCGCCGTCACCGCTACGGGCGTCGGCCGTAGCGCTGCTCGGGCTCTCGGTGCGCCCGAAGTTGATCTCCAGGTAACGGTCTGCCACCTCATGGGGCTCGCCCAGATGCACCATCTCGCCACGCTCGAGCAGCAGCGCGCGGTGGCAGAAGCGATTCAGTGAGCCCATGTCATGGGTTACGAACACGATCGTGCGGCCCTCGTCGCGCATACGGTGAAACACGTCGAAGCACTTCTGTTGGAACGCCGCGTCGCCGACGGCAAGCACCTCGTCGACGAGCAGCACATCGGCGTCGACCTGGATCGCGACCGAGAACGCCAGTCGCACGTGCATTCCGGAGGAGTAATTCTTGAGCTTGAGCTCCTCGAACTCGCGCAGTTCGGCAAAGTCGATCACCTCGTCGACGCGTCGTCGCGATTCGCGTGGGGAAAGGCCCATCATGATGCCGTTGAGCACGACGTTGTCGCGTGCCGCGAGATCCTGGTTGAAACCGACGCCGAGCTCGATGAAGGTGGACAGGCGACCGTCGATCCAGATTCGGCCCTGGTTGACGCCATAGATACCCGCCAGACACTTCAGCAGCGTGCTCTTGCCGCTGCCGTTGCGCCCCGCGATCCCGAAGAACTCGCCGCGATTGACGTGGAAGGAGATGTCCTTGAGCACATCAAAGGTCTGGTAGCGGTTCGGTCGTAGCGGGTGCAGAGCGCGCTCCTTGAGCGTGTGCATGCGCTCCTCGGGCACGCGAAACGTCTTGCTGATCGACTGCACGACGATCGGCGGGGCGGCCTGATCCGGCGTTCCTGGCATTGCCGGAAGCCTACCGTGGGCGTGCTCGGCTCCACGGAGCTTGCCCGGAACGTCGCGCGTCGCGCGGCCGGCTCAGCGCGAGCGACGCTGCGCGCGGCCGGCGGCACGGACGGCGCGATAGGCCCGCGCGGCTGCACCGTAGAGCGGGCGGCTCAGCGACGGGCGGGCGCTGAGTGCGAGCAGCGCGCGCTGGAGGTCCTCGGGCAGGGTCCCGTTCGGTCCGATCAGGCTCAGACCGGAGCCGATCTCGGCATTGAGCGCGTCGTACATGCGCTGCGTGTGCCGGCGTTCCTCCACGAGCTGGGCCACGAGCGTGTCCTGGGCATGAATCAGCTCGTGCAGCTCGTGCTCGCGCGTGACCTCGTCGCGACTCAGCTCGGCCGCCTCGCGCACCGGTGCGACGGCCGCCTCGCGGTAGATCTCGACCATCGCGGCCGCCGTGCTTGCCCAGGTGAAGCGACGGGCGCGCGCGGCGAGCAGCTCGACGTGCTGCTCTCTCGACGCGGGGTCACTCAACAGTGCGTACGCGCGCTCGGCGCTCTCCTGCGGGCTCCACGCGACGATCGCCGCCAGCTCGGCGGGGAGCAGCTCGGCCAGCGAGGAGCGGGCCGCGAACAGGCATGGCACGCCGCTGAGCGCCGCCTCGAAGGGCACCAGGCCAAAGCCCTCGTACACGGACGGGTACACCACAGCCGCGGCACGGCTCATCATCGACACCTTCTCGCGCTCGTCGATCGGCCCGACATCGATCACCGCCGCGCGCAATCGGGGATGCTGCTCGAGAAATGCGTGCTCGAGCTCGACGGAGGACCCGTTCGGGATGTGCGTGCCCGCGAGCACCAGTCGCCCGTGCCAGTCGTGGCGCTCGCGCAGCTCGGCGAGTAGCCGCATCGCGAACACCCTGTTCTTGTGGCGGAAGTCGGTGCCGAGACAGAGCAGGAAGCCGGCGCTGGCGGCGGTGTCGTATGGCAGCTCACGGCCCGCGCGCGCCGACCGATCTGCCTCGGCTGCCGCGGGATGGTCGAGCCCGGGCGGCACGATCCGGATCCGGTTTGCCTCGGCGAGCTCGTCGGAGAGCAGCTCGCCGCGTGTGTGCTCGGAGAAGACGACGATGCGGTCGGCCGCCGCCAGCGCTTGGCGGCTGACGCGGCGGTGACTGCGCCAGATCGTCGCGCTGGCGTGGTAGCTGGGGTTGCGGTAAGCGATCAGGTCGAGTTGGTTGAGCACGATCCGCTCGCCGAGGCGTAGCGCGAGACGCAGGTCAGGCGCTCCGAACACCTGCTGCGCGCGATGGAACACGGTCGTACGCGGTGTCTGCTCGTCGATCGCGTCGATCGAGAGCAGCTCGACGTGGGGCAGCGCCTGCAGCAGCTCGACGTTGGCCGGGCTGGTATCGGCGCTTACCACCAGGCGCAGGCTCAGCTGCTCGGTGCTGGCGAGCGCCCGGATCAACTCGAGCATGTGCCGTTGCGTTCCGGTGATGCTCGCATCGAGCGCGCGCGCGTCGATCGTCACAGACAGGCGCGCCCGCGGTCGCCGCGCGGCCTCGAGCGCCCGCGGCAGCACCTCGGAGGCGGCTGGTGCGAGCGGCGTGGAGAGATGTGGGTAGCGTTCGCGGAGCTGCTCGGGCAGCTCGCCCGGGCGTCTGCCGATCGCGGTGAGGCGTTCGACGACGACGTCGTCGGCGGCGACCAGCGCGAGCCCCGAGAGCAGGCAGCGCTGCGCGAAGTCGACCTCGAGCGCCCAGTCCAGCTCGAGCTCGCCGTCGAGTGCGCCAACCAGCTCGAGTGCGTCGCGACGCAGGTACACACACGGCCCGACGGCGAGGCTCAAGCGCGGGCGCAGCCGCATCGAATGCCCGGCGACGCCGGCGGCGAGCGTCTGCAGATCCGCGGTCAGCTGCCCTTGCTCGAACAGCGCGAGCGGGCCGCCGGCGTCGGCGAGCGCGCTGGCGCCAGCCGTGTTGCTGTCGGCACAGGCGGCGCCGCGCAACTGCTCCAGCGAGCCTGCAGCGACGCGGCACGGCTCGCTCAGCAACATGACGTCTGCCGGGGACAGCAGCGCGAGCGTGCGCGCGAGCGTCGCGGTCGCAGCGCACGGGCTCGTCCCGAGCGTCTTTGGGCGTTCGCGTACATCGCTCGGCACGTCGGCGATCCGCGCCAGCCACAGCTCGTGGCCGTTGTCGTCGAGCTGCTCCAGCAACTCGGCCCCTACCGACGCCGCCGAGACGAGCACAACCGGCGCCCCCGTGCTCGCGTGCTGGAAGATGGACTCCAGGCAGATGCGCAGGCTCGCGTCGTCCTCGCCCGCCACGAT
>JASLHP010000236.1 GCA_030149625.1 Solirubrobacteraceae bacterium | reverse complement strand
CGTCGAAAGCCTCGCCGGCAGCTGCTTGGGGATATCGAACTTCGCCTCGCTAAACCACGCCTCGCTACCCATCGCGCCCTTCGGATAACCGATCTTGAAGGACAAGCTCGCACCATCAGCTTTGCTCGCCCTCGCCTTCGTAGCCGTCGTGAACGTCGGCCTGAACGCGAGTTCCTTGCAGGACCCCACGCCGAAATGGCTGCCGAGCGCAGCGGTCTCTGCCGGTTCGCTCACGCCCGGCGCCGGAGCACCCCACGCCGTGCCCGAGAAACTTGAGGGTTCGCAGTTCGTGGGATTGAACATGAATTCGGGATGATCGATCACAGCGTCGATCTCCCGCAGATCCGTCGGGATGCCGTCGACGACCTGCGGCAAGGGGTTCGTCGTGATCGTGATCTGCGCGGTACGCGGGTCGACTTCGATCTTCGCGCGCACACGCTGCGTTTCGAGCGTGAACGGGCCGACGTGCAGCGGCACCACGATCGATAGCCCGAACGGCGCGCCGTCATAGGCTTCCGTCAGATAGATCGGCGCCTGTTCCTGCCCAGGTTCGGGCACCACCAACGGATACGGCCCCGGTCCCGACTCCACGACCGTGTGCCCGATCTTCGAAGCAGCGGGACAAGCGTTCGCTTCCGCCTGCACGTTCGTGCACAGCGGCACCTTCGCGATCAATCCCGCAAGCCCCGCCGGCGCCTTGAACCGCAGGCGTTCGATGCGCTGCTGTCCATCGCTGCGCTGCAACAACATGCTGAAGTTCGTGAAGCCACCGGCGTGATCGGTCGTCGACCCCGCGATCATCGACGGCGTGAAGGGCAGCGTCGAGGAGGAGCACGGCTCGCCGCCCGGGCCTTCCAGGAGCGTGAACGACGCGCTCGTGATGAAGTTCGCGGTGAACGGATGGCTCCACGGTTCGATGCTCGCATCGGTCGTGTAGGAGCCGCAGTGACTCGGGGTGTCGAGCGCGGCTTGCGGACCTCCCGAGAACGACAGCTTGACGTCCGTGACCGGCGCCTCGGGGAAGTTGGCGGTCGTGGCCGTCAGCTGCCCTGTCGCTTCGTTGAGGTGCACGTTCAGGACCTGCTTGATGTTCACGCCATCGGCGGACGGCGCCACGAGAAGCTTCAGGTTCGGCGGGTTGGACTGCATGACGTAGACGTTGCCCTGCAGTTCCTTTTCGATCGATCCTTCCAGCAGCGGTGTCTTGGCGGTGACCGTCCCGACCTTCGAGGCCAGAGGACAGCTTGGAGCTTCTTCTGTGCCGATCCCCGACTGCGATTCCTGACAGGCCTGCAGGCCAGCCGCCTGGCCCGGGTTGATAACCAGGCCTTCGGGAAGCACCACTTCGGTCCCCTCGATGTCGGACGTGCCCAGGCCGGTCGCCGATTCCAGGCCCCCGAGCGGAGGTTGCAGTTCGAACGTGAACCCGGCGGGCGTGTCGGCCCTCGCAGTGTCGGGCGAGGTCGCGATCGTCGGGCCGAAGCCAAGCGTTTCGCAGCCGGTGACACCGGTCGGGACGCCGTTGGCGTCGCTCGACTGGGCGCTCGCTTCGATCGGGGGCGCATCCGGCTCCTGCCAGGTGTTCGCGCGGATCCTGAACGTCAGCGGTCCGGCACACGCGGTGGGCAGCGTCAGGAACGGCTTGCGAAAGGGATGGTTGCCCGCCGTCTCAGCACAGTCCTGTTCCGCCACCTCGAGTTCTTGTTCGCTGCAGGGCTCGAGTTCCTTCGTGCGCCACCTGTCATGGGTTTCTTCCCCAGGCACGCCCCAGAGGATCGTCACAGAGTTGTTCACCTCCTTCTGCGGGGCGTTGTCGATGCTCGTCGTGATCCCGTAGTCGCTGCGAGCCCTGACACTCGTAGCCATGTACACGGCTTCGGCTTCGTATTTGAAGCCCAGCTCTGCCGGCATTCCGGGGGGAGGTACCAAGTTGAAGATCGGGAACTTCACGGGGAAGCCACTCAGCGTGTGGATCACCTCGATGCCGACCTGGCTCGCGACCGGACATATTTCCGCGAGGAAGTCCGCACGCCCGCACTGCGGCACCGCGGTCGGGTCGCCGACGAGCCCGGGCGGCAGTTCCACTTCGATATTCCTGAGTTCGTCGGTGTATTCGTCGAGTTCGCCGTCCTGTTCGATCCGCGTCGGCAGGTCGAAGCGAAACGTCACGGCGTATGGGTGAGAACCGGCTTGCGTATCGAGCGTCCCATCGGCATTGCTCGCCCACACGGCGAACCCTTCGAAGTGCAAGGGAACGGGTTCCCCGCTGATCACGATCGGGTCGGTCGTGCTCGCGCTCGTCGGCGCACCTCCACCGGCGACCGCCACGCGGTTGACCTCGGGGTGTTCCGGGTCTTGGTGCGCCTGCGGGCTGACTCTGACCGCGATGCCGAGCTGCGGGTTGCCCTTGTCGTCTTCTCCGACGCTCGTGTTCCCCGCGCCGCCCAGCAGCTCTTCCTTGCCTTCGTCGTTGGTGCACGTCACGACGGTTGCCCCTGCCACTTCGCCGCCCGGCCCATTTCCGCTGCACGTCCAGCGTTCGTGTCCGACCGTGATTTCTTCCGGGTGGTGAACGAAGCCGCCGATGAACTCGCCAGCTTCCACTGCAGTCAGTCCCGGTGGCAGCGTATCCGTGACCGTCACAGGAGCTCGCCCCGTTTCACCTGCTGCCCCGATATTGAAGACTTCGATGTCGATCGCGCCGCCATGCCCTGGAGCCAGGCTCGTGGGCACGTCGCGCGCCGAGACCTCCCACCCGGGCGCACAGACCGAGGCGATGGATTCTCTGATGCACGGTTCTGGGACAGCCAACGCGGGCGTACTCGAGAAGGCGGCGGCACACGCAGCCAGCGCGATGGCAGCGACGAACGTCGCGACCCTACGGCCTGCCCCCAGCCTGCCGGCCTGAGACGTACAGACGCCGGCTGCTCGTGGAGTTGAGATAACGCTCGTCATTTACGCTGCCCTCCGCTCGGTCTCATGGTTCTCGCGGTGCGCCTTGGCCTTCTCGGCCTTGCGCCCCGCTCCGTAGCGCTTGCGCGCTCGCGCTTCGCACAGCCTGCGCGCGCGCCGCGTTCGCTGTCCGCGGCAAGCCTTCAACGCCTTGCTCAGCGCCGCGGCCCGAATCTGCGCTGCCGTCTTGGACTTCGGCTTGCCGGCCGGCGCCGACGGGCCGAAGTTGCCATTTCCGTTGAACGTACTGCTCGCGGGTGTGGCAAACAGCGGCGGCGCGGGCGGCACCCCCTGACAACCCGTACCTGTGCATGACAGCGAAGATTCGGGAAACCCACCGCCGACCCGAGCGTCGTAGAGGCTCGTCACTTCCTGCGGCGCCGCCGACTGTCCCAGCCGGCCGCGATGGATGAAGAAGACGTTGTCCCCGCTCGCGTCGGCTTCGACAAGCAAGGACTTGTAACTGCTTTCTCCCATCGACAGCAGGAACACGCAGCCGCCGTAGACGCTCGTAGCGCTCGGACAGCCCGGGGTTCCTTCTCGCTCCCACTCATAGACGTCTTGGATGCCGTTGGCGTCCCGGGGAGCAAGCGCCTGATCGGAGTCGAAGAACACCCTGCTGCCGTCTTCTGAGATCCACCGCCTCGTATACGTATCGTTCAAGCTGACCGGCAGAGCCGAAAGCCCTTCGCCCTGAAATTGCTGCGGCGCGATACCCAGCGGATCGCACGACGCACAGGCGATTCGCTGCGTTTCCGAGTCGTAAACGAACACCTCGACGATGGCATGCCCATGCGATTCGACATTGTCATACCCGGTGAGCTGCCGGCTCGACTCGAATACCAGGTTCCGGCCATCAGGGGTCACCTCAGCCGTACGTTCGCCGAGGCCCGGCCGCCAGTCGCCGAACTGCCGCCCAGTTGCTACGGCATTTGCGCGCAGATCGTCGTCTCCGGGTGCGAGCGTCGCGATGAATGTGGTGGTGCCTTCGCTCAGCTCGTACAAGTTGTCTGCGCCCGGGCTCGCCTGTTCCCCCGCGCCGTTCCGGTTATTGGCCAGGACACCGGTCGCCACGAAATACACGTGGGTCGCGGGGTCGCTCGCTCCGCTCGCCCCGACCACCCCTTGCACGCCCGCGCTTTCGCTCTGCGGC
>JASLHP010000211.1 GCA_030149625.1 Solirubrobacteraceae bacterium | reverse complement strand
TGGGCGCGCGACGCGCCGACTGTTCACGTGGCGCCGGCGGCTGCGTAGCTCTCGAGCACCAAGCGCAACGAGGACTCGAGCGAGAGCTGTGCGGCGTTCTCGTCAAACCACCGCGCGGTGCTGTTTCGCAGCGCGATGCCGGCCTCGTGGACGCGTTCGATCGCGGCCGCGATCTGCTGAGGCTGGGCGCCAGCTGCGATGAAGCCGTTGACGCCCTCCTCGATCAGCTCGGTTGCGGCGTTGTCCTCGGCGGCGACGACGACGCTCGGTGTGGCTCTCGCGGCGGCCTCGACGACGACCAGTCCGTAGCCCTCGCGTCGCGAGGTCACGAGCATGCACAGCGCGCGGCGCATCTCCGCGTCGAGCGTGTCGCTCTCGGCAAAGCCGCGTGCGACGACGACATCGCGCAGTCCGTGGTCGCCGATCGCCGCGTCGAGCGCGGCGCGCTCGGGTCCGTCCCCGAGGAACTCGCCGCGCAGTCCGTCGATCCGATCTACGGCGATCGCCTTCGCAGCGACCGCCAGCGTGACCTGCTTCTCGGGTATCAGGCGCCCGGCGAACAGCACCACGGGCTCGGCCTCTCGCGGAGCCGCCGCCGCGGCCTCGCCGGCGTAGAGCCCGCGCAGCACCGTGACGGGCCCACGCAGCCCCTCTTCGCGCAGCCGCTTGGCGTGCAGCTCCGAGAAGCAGAACGCGCGCTGGGGCACGAGTGCGCACAGCCGCTGTACGACCGCGCCGATGCGTCCCCCGGGCCCGCCCAGGTAGTCGAGCCAATACGAGCGACTCCAGACCTCGAACCAATCGACGACGAGCGCGAATCCCGCCAGCGGGCGCGCGGCGGCCGCGGCGAGCAGCGAGAAATACGGAAACGCACAAGTGTGCACGACGTCGTAGCGGCGGCCGTGGCGCAGCAGATGCGCGAGCACCCCGAGGCCGAACACGAGCGGCGGCAGGATGCGCCTGCGCCCGCCGGCGGTGTAGAGGGCCATGCGCGGCCCGGCGGTGCGCACCCGCACGCGCTCGTCGATTTGTGCTCGCTCGCCGTGCCCCCACTGGCGCAGCGTCAGGTAGGTGACCTCGTGTCCCTCCGCCGCGAGGCGCTCGGCGAGACCGCGATACCAGCGCTCGGCGCCGCCGACGGTGTGCGGGAACAGGCAGTCGTACACAAGGCATACACGCATGCCGCTAGCATTCCATCTCCCCGGCGCCGGCACCCGTGTGCGCCACTTTCCGCCCTCTCGGGCGTTATAACCGCAACGCCAGCACTCCAGCCGTCCGAATTGGTGGCAGCGATCTTCAGCCGATGAGCACACTCGCCCCGACAAGCGCCCCGCCCGCGATGACCGAAGCCGAGGGTTCCGAGCTGCCGCTCGTGTCGGTCGTGATCCCGTGCCTGAACGAGGCCGAGAACATCGAGGAGTGCGTGACCGCGGCGCTCGAGGCGATCGTCCGCATGGGCGTGCACGGCGAGGTCGTGGTGGCCGACAACAACTCCGAGGACGACTCAGCGCGCCTGGCGGAGGCGGCGGGCGCACGCGTCGTCGTCGAACCCAGGCGTGGCTACGGCAGCGCCTACCTGGCGGGGTTCGCCGCGTCGCGGGGCCGCTACATCGTGATGGCTGACGCCGACCTCACATACGACTTCAAAGAGATCCCGCGCTTCGTCGCCGAGCTCGAGGCGGGCGCCGAGCTGGTGATGGGCGATCGCATGGACAACATCCAGCCGGGCGCGATGCCGTGGCTTCACCAGTACATCGGCAACCCGATCCTGACGGGACTGCTGAACCTGTTCTTCCGCACGGGCATCAACGACGCCCACTGCGGCATGCGCGCGCTGCGCCGCGACGTGCTGCCGCGTCTCGACCTGCGTACGACCGGCATGGAGTTCGCATCCGAGATGGTCATCCGCGCCTCCAAGGAGAACCTCAAGATCGCGGAGTTCCCGATCGAATATCACCCGCGCGGCGGCGAGAGCAAGCTCTCGAGCTTTCGCGACGGCTGGCGCCATCTGCGCTTCCTGCTCGTGCACAGCCCGACGTACCTGTTCATCCTGCCCGGCGCCGTCGCGGCGGGGCTCGGCGGCCTGTTCCTGCTGCTGGTCGAGTCCGGGCTCGAGCTGTTCGGTCGCGCTTGGGGAGTGCACGCGATCATCGGCGGCGCGCTGCTGATGATCGTCGGCACCCAGATCCTCGCGCTGGGTCTGTGTGCGCACGCCTACGGCACCTATTTCATGGGCGCCCGCGACCCCTGGTTCGACCGCATGCGAGCTCGCTTCCGCCTCGAGCACGGGCTGGCGCTTGGCGGGTTGTTCGTGGCGGCGGGACTCGCGGTTGGCGGCTTGATCCTCGCCACCTGGATCTCGCACGGATTCGGCACGCTCGCGGACGAACGCCTGGCGGTGGTCGCGGCGTCGGCGATCATCGTCGGCATCCAGATCTTCTTCTCCTCGTTCCTGCTGTCGATCCTCGGGCTGCGGCGCAATTCCTGACTACCTAGTCGGCGTGATCGGCACGCCGGTGCTCGTGTGGGTGGTGTGCCTCGGCTGTGGCCTCGCGGTCGAGCGCATGCTGCGTGTGCGCCTGTCGAACGCGTTGATCCTGGCGCTCGGGCTCTGCGCCTCCTATGTGCTGATCATGCCCGGCTACACCGCGGGCGCTGGCGACGTGCTGGCGATCGCGCTGCTCGCGGCGGTGAGTCTCGCCGGCATCGCGTTCGCCCGCGACGGGCTGCGCGCGCGCGTGAATCCTGGGTGGGCGGGCCTCGCGGGCCTGGCCGCGTACGTGATCTTCATGCTGCCGGTGATCGCCTACGGGCACTGGACGTGGTCGGGATATGACTTCGTCAACGACTCGTCGTTCGAGATGCTGCTCGCCAACCACGTCAAGGGCTTCGGCACGACGCTCGGGCACATCTCCGAATCGAGCGATCGGCAGTTCCTGGTTCAGTACCTGAACAACGGCTATCCGCTCGGCACGCAGGCGCTGCTCGGCACCCTCAGCGGTGTGGTCGCGGCCCCCGTGGCGGTGCTCTACCAGGGCTACATCTCGAGCCTCGCGGCGCTGGCCGCGGTGGCGCTGTGCACGATCGCCGAGCGTCGCGTCGCGGGCCGTCGCGCGGCGGCCGTCGCGCTGGCGGCGATCTGCGCGAACTTGACATACCAGTACGCGCTTCAGGGCGCCATCAAGGAGATCGGCCTGCTCGCCGTCTTGTGTGCAGCGGTGGCGCTCGCGTGCGCGGCTCAGTCGCTGGCGCGCCCGTATGCGGGGGCCGCGCTCGTGGCCGTCGCCGCGGCGGCGGCGCTCGCGACCTACAACGTCGTGGCGCTGCCGTATCTCGGCGCGCTCGTGCTGTTCCTTGGCCTGGGCTTGGTGCTCTTGCGGCACAGCTGGCCGCGTCCGCGCTGGGTCTTGCCGCTGGCCGCGGGTGGCGGCCTGACGTTGCTGCTATCGGTCCCATCGTTGACGTCGCTTGGCGCGTTCCTGAACGTGGCCCAGTCTGGACAGGGCTCGACTGGGCTCGGGGCGACGCAGTTCGGCCAACTGCTGCGCAAACTGCCGCTCA
>JASLHP010000155.1 GCA_030149625.1 Solirubrobacteraceae bacterium | reverse complement strand
GCGACTAACCTACTAGGGGCATCGTCGGCGCCGATCCTCCGCCCGGATCGGCCTTGGCACGGACGGACAGCCTCGACGCTTCATACACATACATCATCGCGAAGCGGCCGGCCTGGTAAGTCAAGGCATAGAACATTCCGCGGATCGAGCGGTCATCGCGCTTTTGCGCTCTGTGAAAAAGCCACGAACTGGGTCACCGGAGCCGCGGAGCTCCGAACTGGGCGGCTCCTGCCCAAGCGGGTGCACGGCGAGCGCGTTCGGCGCGTCGCTGTCACTCACTCGCCACGGCGAGGGGCTCGTTGCGTGTGCGATCAGAGCGCCGGGACCAGCGCGGCCTGGAGATAGGCGTCCATCAAGCTTGCGGCCTCATCCTCCGCCCCGGGCATCAAGTGTCCGTAGCGGTCCAGGGTGATCGAGATGTTCGCATGACCCATGAACGTCGACAGCGCCTTGGCGTTCACACCCGCCGCGATCATCAGGCTGGCAAACGTGTGCCGGCACTCGTGCAGGCTGATCGGTTCCATCCCGGCATCGCGCCACGCTCTGTGCGCGCGTTCGCCTACCGACGAGGCGCTGAACGGCTCTCCGCGGACCCCGAACACAAGGCGATCGGGCGGTGTTCCCGCTGGAGGTTGCAGCGGTGCGAGAAGGGTCCGCAGGACCGCCGGAACCGGGACACGACGGCTTCCGGCCTTCGACTTTGGGGCAATCATCGTCCGCTCGTTTGGATCCCAGGCGCGAGCGACACGCAGGATGCCCTGCTCGAGGTCGATGTCCTGCCACTGCAATCCCATCAACTCGCCGCGACGCAGTCCCGCGTAGAGCGCGGTCGCCCACAGCGAGCGGTCGGCGACGGACAGCGCTGAGAGCAGTTCGCCGGCTTCCGCGGGCGAGGCGATGCGATCGCGCACGCCGCGGACCGCCGGGAGCCGCAGCCCAGCCGTAGGGTTGACCGGCACCTCACGTCGTCGCCACGCGCAGATCACGCGCACCGGCATGATCGCGTTGCGGATCGTCGACGGCTGGGCGCCGCCGGCGAGCAGCCGGTCGGCGAAGTCCTGCACGTGGTCGAGCGCCAGGTCCGAGAGCTTGATCTTCCCCAGCTCTCGCAGCAGCCCACCTGAGCCATTTTTGGGGCCCCGCAGCGCCTGCTCGTAGGAGCGGATCGTGCTCGGCTTGTACAGGTCTCCAGAACGCGTCCTGATCGAGCCCGCGCGGATCCCCGCGAGCCACTGCTCGGCTGCCTCGCCGAACGTCATGGTCGACGGAGCGCGAAACTCGCGACGGCGAAGCTTGCCGTAGCTCTCGGCGCGCCACATCTTTGCGGCGTCCAGCGAGTCGAAGTGCCTGCGGATCCGCTTTCCGTCTCTCGCGCTCCAGACCGCCGCCTGGTAGACCTTGCGACAATTGCAACGAGCTTCGTGCTCGGACGCACAGCCCGCCCGGTGCTTGACGACGATCCCCACGTGGCGCGCATGCATGCGGCTTGCGCTCACAACCTGCCTCCAACCCCGCTCCCAATTGACTTTTCAGTACCATATATTATCTTCTCGTCAAGTAGTTGGCCTCCGACAGCGGACCTCCCGGCAGCGGGCCTCCGACAGCGGACCTCCCGGCAGCGGGCGTCCGACAGCGGACCCCCTGCCTCCTAGTAGCGGCGACAGCCGAGGAGTGCGACCCGCGGGAGGCGACACCGACGCCACCGGCGAAGGCGGCGGCGGCAGGCTCAACGCGAAGGCTCGTCAGGCCCTCGTCGCCGCGCCTCACGCGAGCGTCTCGTCATGCGCCTCACGCGAGCGTCTCGAGTAATTAAACCGGCGACTGTACACACAGGTCAAGCGATTTGCGCTAGTATGCGCACATGGGAGCGGGGAGCGCCCGGGAGCAGGCGTCTGTGCCGATGCATTCACCAGTCAACTGGGCGCTGCTCGGGCTGGTGATCGAAAGGCCCAGCTACGCGTACGAGCTGGCGCTTCGCTTCGAGCGCACCTACGACGGAGCACTGTCGCTGTCGAGCGTCTCGCACGTGTACACGGCGCTGGCCACGCTGCGGGAGCGAAACCTCGTGGAGGAGGTGCCCGGCACGCAGGCCGGAGCGCGCTCCAAGCGCCGCTACCAGGCCACCGCGGCCGGCCACGCCGAACACGCACAGTGGCTCGTTGCGCAAGTCTCCGACGAGCGCCGGCGCCAGCGGCTGTTGGTGCAGCAGCTCGGCGCGCTCGCGCGCACGCCCGCACGCGCGCTGGAGGTGCTCGCTGAATTCGAACAGGCGTGCTTGGCCGCGGCGACGGCGGCGCCACCGGCCGGCGACCAGGAAGGTCCGGGCACGACACGGCTCGTCTCCAGGCTCGTCAGCGAGGAGACCCGCCTGGCGATCGCCGCCAAGATCGAGTGGGCGCAGTACGCGCGCGCGCAGCTGCGCGCGTATGCGGAGACGGGCATCTCGGCGAACGAGGAAGCGGGCGCATGAGCCTGCTCTCGCTCGAGCGCGTCAGCAAGCGCTACCGCGAGGATCAACGCGAGCGCGTCGTGCTCGACGATGTCTCGCTCGAGATCGACTCGGGTGAGCTGGTCGTGATCTGGGGTTCGCGGCGCTCGGGACGCTCGACGCTGCTGCGGCTCGCCACCGGCATCGAGACACCCGACAGCGGCATCGTGCGCTTCGACGGCCGCGACCTCGCTCAGACGGGCGAGAGCGTACTGGGCGATGGCATCGGCTACGTGCACACGCGACTGCGTGCCAGCGAAGAGCAGGGGGTGCTCGAGCAGGTCGCCGCGCCGCTGCTCGCACGAGGAGTGTCGGTCGAGCACGCGCACCAGCGAGCCAGGGCGGCGCTGTCGCGCGCCGGCGCACAGGGCTGCGCCGCCGCGCGCGTGAGCGAGCTCGGCACGGGCGAGACCGTGCGGGTTGCACTCGCGCGCGCACTCGCTCTCGCCCCCTCCCTGCTCGTGATCGACGAGCCTGCCGCCACGGTCGAGCTGAGCGAACGCGATGGAATCCTCGCGCTCCTGCGCGCGCTCGCCGGCGAAGGCGTGGCTGTGCTCGCGAGCACCGGCGAGGCAACCGAGCTGGCCGGAGCGCACCGCGCGCTCACGCTCGGGGAAGGCGAGCTGCGCGGACCGAGTGTCCCAGAGCTGGCACCCGTGGTTGCACTGCGCCGCAGCAGCATGTAGAAGCTCCTGCGGATGCTCGAGTTCCAGCAGGTGGTCAAGCGCTATCGCGCCGGCGGCGAGGAGGTGCACGCCGTCGACGGGGTCAGCCTGCGGGTGGGCGTCGGCGAGATGCTCGCGCTGCAAGGCCCCAGCGGCTCGGGCAAGACGACGCTGTTGCTGCTGGCTGCGTGTGCGCTGCGCGCGGACAGTGGCAGCGTCGTCTACGGCGGTCGCGACCTCGCGGGGCTGGACGAGCCGCAGGCCGCGCAGTACCGCCTCGCGGAAGTGGGCCTGATCGCGCAGAACACCCACCTGATGGCGCACGTGCCGGCGTTCGAGAATGCCGCGACGAAGCTGCTGCTCGGGGGTGTCCCGTTGCAGGAGGCGCATAGGCGCGCCCGCGTGTGGCTCGAGCGGGTCGGTCTCGGCGAGCGCGCGCTGCATACGCCCGAGGAGCTCTCGGGCGGCGAGCGCCAGCGGGTCGCTATCGCGCGCGCGCTCGTGACCCAGCCCAAGCTGATCCTTGCGGATGAGCCGACCGCAAACCTCGACAGCCAGCGCTCGCGGGAGGTCGTCGAGCTGCTGCGAGAGCTCACACGTGAGCAGGGTGCCGGCGTGTTGCTGGTCACCCATGACCCGGAAGCCGCGGCGGCCGCGGACAGGGTGCTGCGCCTGCGTGACGGACACCTGGAGCCCGAGCCCGAACGGGCGGCGAGCACATGAGCCATCCGCCGCCTACGACTGGGGTCGTGACGCGCCGCCTGCTGAGGCCGCGGACGCTCGTCTACTTCTACCGCCGGCGGCTGCGGGCCCACGGCACCCAGGAGCTCCTGGCCGGCATCGGGATTGCGGTGGCGGTCGCGCTGATGCTCGCCGCCGGCGTCACGCAGGGGAGCATCGCCGGGTCCACGCGGCGTATCGTGAAGGCCGTTGCCGGCCCTGCGAACGTGCAGTTGCGCGCCCGCGGCCAAGACGGCTTCAGCGAAGCGCTGCTCGCCAAGGTCGAACAGATCCCCGGCGTCGCGCGCGCCGCGCCGCTGCTCGAACGATCGGTGCGGGTGAACGGACCGCGCGGCGCCGGCGCGGACCTCTACATCGCCGGCACCGACACGAGCCTGGCGGTCCTGAACGGGCTCGGACGCACGCTGCCGCTCGACGCGCTCTCGGCGGGCGCGATCGGGCTGAGCAACACGAGCGCGCGGGCGTTGGGGCTCACGCGGCCGCCTGACGAGATCGGCACCGCGGTGACGCTGCTGCTCGGTGGTGTCAGACGACCGATGCCGGTCAGCGCGGTGCTCGGCGGGGAAGCCATCGGCGCGCTCTCACAGGCACTCGTCGGCGTGATGCCGCTCGCGAGCATGCAGAGCCTGCTCGGGGCGCATGGTCGCGTCAGCCGCATCCTCGTGCAGGCCGCGCCCAATCGGCTCGCACAGGTGACGCGCGGGCTGCGAGCGCTGGCGGACGGGCGCCTGATCGTCAGCAGCCCCGAACAGGACGTCAGCCTGCTCCAGCAGGCGCTGCGCCCCAGCGGGCAGGCGAGCGACCTGTTTGCGGTAATCGGCGCTCTGCTGGGATTCCTGCTGGCCTTCAACGCGATCCTGCTGACGGTTCCCGAGCGCCGTCAGATGATCGCCGACCTGCGATTGTCGGGGACGCGACGCAGCGCGATCGTGCAGCTGACTCTGTTCCAAGCGCTATGTCTCGGAATCGCGGCATCGAGCGTCGGCTTGCTGGCGGGCTACGCTGCCTCGCGCTGGGTTTTCCATCAGTCGACCGCCTATCTGGCTGAGGCGTTCACGCTCGCCGGCGGCACCGTCGTGGAAGCGCGCAGCGTGCTGGTGGCCGCCGCCGGGGGCATCCTCGTAACGTGCCTGGCCTCGGCGCT
>JASLHP010000057.1 GCA_030149625.1 Solirubrobacteraceae bacterium | reverse complement strand
CCCCCTCTTGCCTGCTGGACTCATAGTGGCGGATCCAGCGCTCGATCGCATCCGGTACCCGCTTCGCGGGCAGCCGCAGCTTGAGGCGCTGGCCGAAGGCGACCCCGCCGCCTTCGTAGACGCCGCCCACGTGCGGGATGTAGGCCGGCAGCGTGTGCTCGCCGACTTTGATCGACGCGCCGTAGAAGCCGATGTCGGCGACGTGGTGCTGGGCGCAGCCGTTGGGGCAGCCGCTCATCTTGATGTGGATCTCGCGCGTGAGCGGGTCGGTGATGCCCATCTCCTGTACGCGCGCCTGCACCGCCTGGTTGAGGCCCATCGAGCTGGTGATGCCGAGCTTGCACGAGTCGGTGCCGGGGCACGAGACGACGTCGGTGATCTCGCGCGTGCCCGCGTCCGCGAGCCCGAGCTCGCCGAGCGCGCGCCACACGTCATACACGCTCTCGTGGCGCACCCAGCGCAGCAGCAGGTTCTGCTGCACGGTCGTACGCGCATAGCCACCGGCGTAGTCGCGCACGATCCGCGCGAGGCCGCGGAACTGCGCCGGGTCGAGATCGCCGCGCGTGACCTTGACCTCGACGGTGACGAAGCCGTCCTGCTTCTGCGCCTGCACGTTGGCGGCGCGGAAGCGCTCGAACTCGGAGACGTCGCCGTTGGGGCTCGAATAGCTCCGCGGCGGCGCCGGCGCGGACTCGCGCTCGTCGTCGAGGAACAGTCGGTGCTCGACCGAGAAGTCGCGTTCGGCGACCCAGTCGCCTTCGAGCTCCTCCTCGACCTGGCGGCGCAGCTCCTCGATGCCGAACTTGTCGACGAATAACTTGATTCGCGCGCGGGCGCGATTGACGCGCAGCCAGTCCTGGCGGTCGAAGATGCGGAAGACGGCCTCGGCGATCTTCAGGTACTCGCCATTGTCGAGCTCGACGAACTCGTACAGCGCGGGCGCCACGCGCGGCATGATCGAGGTGCCGCCGCCGACGAGCATCTGCGCGCCGCGCACCTCGCGTCCGTCGATCTGCTTCACGCGCGCACGGTAGGCGATGTCGTGGATCTCCGAGATCGCACGGCCCTGCTCGGAGCCGTCGAACGCGGTCTTGATCTTGCGCGGCATCGCCTGTGTGGTCGGGTGGCGCACGAAGTAGCGCACGTATGCGCCCACGTACGGAGTCATGTCGAACAGCTCGTCGGCGGCGACGCCCGCCCACGGATCGCCGGTGACGTTTCTGACCGTGTTGCCGCAACCCTCGCGACTGGACAGGCCCGTCTCGGCGAGCTCGCGGATCGCCTTCTCGACTTCCGGCAGCGGGATGTGGTGCATTTGGATGTTCTGGCGCGTCGTGATGTGCCCCTTGTTCAGCGGCACGTACTTCTCGACCACGTCCGCGAAGGATTCGAGCTGGTCCGGCGTGATGCCGCCAAATGGCAGCTTCACGCGAATCATCTGCACGTCCGGCTGGCGCTGGCCGTAGACGCCCTGCTTGAGACGGAACTTGATGAACTCGTCTTCGGGCGTCTCGCCCTCGAGGAACTTGCCCGCCTCGGTCTTGAAGTCGTCGAACTCCTGCTCGAGGATCGGGATCAAGTGCCCGGGCACGTTCTGCAGGACCTCGGGGTCCTCGAGCGTGCCGCGCTGGGCAGAGATGGAACCTGGCTCCATGTTGCGAAACCTCCTGATCCGGACGCTCAGCCCGGGCTGCGTTCGACTACAACGGTCAGTGAGACAGCTATTGGGCTAAAGCCTAGCGGCTTTCAGGTATTTATCCAGGGGTCCGAGAGATCGCTCTCCGGCTCACGCGTGACGCCCTCCAGGATCGCGGTCTGGCGCCAGCCGTCAGGTGCCTCGAGGGGCTCGCGCGCGGGCGGCGCGGTGGCGCGCATGAAGCGCTCCAGCGCCGCGACGATCGCCGCGGCCTCCTCTGGCGAGGCGTTCGGCGCGATCAGCCGCAGGTGTGGGCGATGGTCTGGCATGGACGCTCGAGGATTCACTTGGAGGGTTCAGCGGCCGCTACAGCGGAATGTTTCCGTGCTTGCGCTTGGGTCCCGGCTCGCGCTTGCCGTGCAGCGTGCGCAGCGCGACGATCAGCCGCGGACGCGTCTCGTGCGGGACGATCACGTCGTCGATGTAGCCGCGCTCGGCGGCGGTGTACGGGTTGGCGAAGCGCGCCTTGTAGTCCTCCATCAGCTTCTTGCGCCGCTCCTCGGGCGTCGGGCTGCCGGCGAGGTCGCGGCGATAGATGATGTTGACCGCGCCCTCGGGGCCCATCACGGCGACCTCGGAGGTGGGCCAGGCGAAGTTGAAGTCCGCGCCGAGATGCTTCGAGGACATGACGTCGTAGGCGCCGCCGTAGGCCTTGCGCGTGATGATCGTGACCTTCGGCACCGTCGCCTCGGCGAACGCGTACAGCAGCTTCGCGCCGTGGCGGATGATGCCGCCCCACTCCTGGGAGGTGCCGGGCAGGAAGCCCGGCACGTCGCAGAACGTGATCAGCGGGATGTTGAAGGCGTCGCAGGTGCGCACGAACCGCGCGGCCTTGGCCGAGGCGTCGATGTCGAGCACGCCGGCGAGTTGCGAGGGCTGGTTGCCGACG
>JASLHP010000415.1 GCA_030149625.1 Solirubrobacteraceae bacterium | reverse complement strand
CGTCGATCCCGAGCGCCATCAACAGCAGCCAGCACGACAGCCACTGGAGCGCCCATGCGCCGAGTTGGGCAAGCGTCGCGCGGCTCGCTGCGCGCGGATCGCGGAAGACGAGGAACCCGCGCCGCACGCGAAGCAGGGTCGCGCGGACGCTCTGGGCGGCGGCCTGCAGCCGTCCGAATCGCGAGACGGCGTCGGCGGGCACGAGCACGGGCGCGGCCAGCACCACCAGCAGCGCGGCCAGCGGCATCAGCGCCAGCAGCATCAGGTCGCGGTCGTGCCCGAGCAGGCTCACGCGCGAGAGCGTGACGACGCCCAGGACACTGAGGGCCAGCACGTTCAGCAGGCTCTGGGAGACCATGGTGCCGAGAACGACGGGCAGTGTCTCTCGCGCGCGCCCCAGCCGGCGGGCAGTGATCAGCGCGCGCGAGGGCTCCCCGAGGCGAGCAGGCAGCGTCGCGGACATCAGCACCCCGATGAAGGTTCCCTGCATCGCGTCGCGCCGTTTCGCCCGCCGCCAGGTGGGGGCGGCGGCGAGGATCGCGTGCCAGGAGATCGCGCGCGCGAACATCGCGGCGCACATCAAGGCGACGGCGGCGGCGACGAGGCCGGGCTTCGAGGCCACGAGCGACGCGGCGACGCGCGTGACCCCGACGCGCTGGAGGGCGAGCGCGGCCAGGCCGACGCCGATCAGCGAGCTGAGCGCGAAGCCGGCGCGGCGAAGCGTGCGGAGACGGCGCGCGCCGCGGCTCGCCGGTTGCTGCCGGCGCGGCGGTTGCAGGCTCGGCAGCCGCTCTGCGGGCACCGGCGTGAGCATGTCGCGGGGCGCGAGCCCGTAGCGGCGCGCCGCGCGACCCAGCGAAGTGCCGGTCTCAGCGCGCCGCGCGTTGGCGAGCGCCTGCTCGTAGGTGTCGAGCGCTTCTGCCGCGACGTGCGGCCAGGCGAAGCGCTCGGCCCGCTCGCGCGCGGCGCGGGCCATGCGCTCGCGTCGTGCCGGATCGAGGGCCAGCGCACGAAGCTCGCCGGCAAGTGCGAGCGGGTCCTCGGGCGCGGCCAGCACCCCGTCGACCCCGTCGCGCACGACGTCGCGGTAGCCGGGGATGTCGGATGCGATGACCGGCGTCGCGGCCGCGAACGCCTCCGTCAGCACCATTCCGAAGCTCTCCCCGCTCAGCGATGGAGCGCAGAGCACGTCCGCCTCGCGAAGTCTTGCGAGCTTCTCCTCCTCGGAGACCTTCCCGAGCGCGGTGATGCCCGAGTCGTCAAGCGTCATGTGCGCGACCTCTTCGGCGCTCGCGCCGACGAGGGTCAGCTCCGCCGGGACGTGGTCGCGGAGCGCCTCGAACGCGGCGAGCAGCACCGGCAGCCCCTTGCGCTGCACGGCTTGGCCGATGAAGAGGATCCGCAGCGGACCATCGCCGCCCTCGAAACGCTCGGGGACGGGCTGCAGGTGCACGCCGTTGGGGATGATCCTGTAGCTGCCGCCGTAGAAGCGGCGCGCCGTCCAAGCGGCGGCTTCGGAGACCGCGATCCGCGCGTGCAGCCGGTTCATGCGCCGGCGGCCGCCGAGCCCGACTGCCGCGATCCCGTTCGTGACGGGGTTCTCGGAGTAGGTGTGGAACGTGCCGACCAGCGGCAGCTCCCGCGCCGAGCAGAGCGCGTCCCAGCAGACGACCGGCACGACCGGCTCGTGGATGTGCGCGACGTCGTAGCCGCCCTCGCGCAGCTCGCGGCGCAGCGTCGCGACGGCGTGCGGCGTGACCGAGAGGTTGGAGACGGCGCCGTTGGCCGGGATGCCGACCGTGCGGCCGAGCGAGACGAAGTTCTCCGGGGCCGGGTGGTCCTGCGGCCAGGCGCCCCTGTGCAGCCGCGCCGAGAGCGAGTCGGCGGGATCGTAGGGGGCGAGGATGCGCGGCTCGTGGCCCTCGGCCGCGAGCTCCGCCGAGAGCGCTTCGATGTGGCGCGTCACACCCCCGGGATACGTCCATGAGTACGGCGAGACGAGCGCGATCCGCACGAACGAAACTCTATCCACCGCCGAGGCCGATCGCAGCCCTGGCGCTGCGATAATTGCCGCGATGAGCGTCCGGCACTTCGTCAAGTACACGTTCCTGAAGACCGACCCCGAATGGCGCCGGCGGCCCGACGAGCAGCGCGACCGCGACAAGCGCGAGTTCATGGCTGCGTGCGAGGACTTCGCCGACGGACATCTGCTGCAGACGTTCTCGCTCGTCGGCACCCGCGGCGACGCCGAGCTGCTGCTGATCGCCGAGGCCGAGAACCTCGAGCGCATCCACGAGTTCCACGTCGTGCTGGCTCAGAGCGGGCTGATGAAGTGGTCGCAGATCACGCACTCGTTCCTGGGCATGCGCAAGAGCTCCGAGTACTCCGAAGACGAGCGGACGAGCCCCCGCGCTTTCCGCGGCCGCTACGTCTTCGTCTACCCCTTCGTCAAGTCGCGCGAGTGGTACGCCCTTCCCGCCGAGCAGCGCTGGCGGATCATGCAGGGGCACATCCAGGTCGGGCGCGAATACCCCGGCGTGGACAACCACACGACCTACTCCTTCGGGCTCGACGACCAGGAGTTCATCGTCGCGTTCGACACCGACGACGTCGGCACGTTCCTCGACCTCGTCCAGCGTCTGCGTACGACCGAGGCCTCGGCCTACACCGTCCGGGACACGCCGAGCTTCACCTGCATCGCGATGTCGGTCGAGCGGGCCGTGAACGCCCTCGACGGCGAGCCGCTCGGCGCCGAGGCACTGCCCGCTGTCTAGGCCCCGCGGGCTCGCCCACCTGAAGCGGTCAGACCCCGTGCTGGCCGCGCTGATCGAATCGGTCGGGTCGTTGGGCGACGGGCGAGCGAGTCGTCCGGATCGAGACGATCACTACGGAGCGCTGGTGCGCACGATCACCGGCCAGCAGCTCTCGGTCCTGGCCGCCCGCGCGATCTACGGCCGGCTCATAGAGCGCTTCGGCGGACGGGCGCCGACGCCGCAGGAGATCCTCGCCGACGACCCCGAAGAGCTGCGCGCCGCGGCCGGCCTCTCGCGCGCCAAGGTCAGCTTCCTGCGCTCGCTCGCCGAGCACGTGCTCAGCGGCGAACTGGAGCTCGAGCGGCTCGACGCGCTGGGCGACGAGGAGGTCTCCGCCGAGCTGACCGCGGTCAAGGGGATCGGCCAGTGGAGCGCCGACATGTTCCTGATGTTCCACCTCGACAGGCCCGACATCCTGCCGGTCGGCGACCTTGGGATCAGGCGCGCGATCGAACTCGCTTACGGGCTGGGGGAGCTGCCGGCGCCGGAGGAGATGGAGCGGATCGCCGAGCCCTGGCGGCCACACCGCACGCTCGCGTGCCGCTACCTGTGGCGCTCGCTGGACAACGAGCCCACGTAGGGCGGCGCGTCATGTGGGCCGGCCTCTCGCTGGGCCGGCTGGAGAAAGGGCCTCGCTATTTCAGCTTCAGCGCGTAGGTCTTGCGGGCCTTCGCGATGCAGCTGTTCATCTTCGACTTGTGGCTCTTGTTCTTCTTCTTGCAGGTCGCGACAGCTTTGACCTGCTTGCGCGCAGTCGCTTCGCACTTCGCGCGCTTTGACTTCTTCTTCAGTTTCTTGCACTTCTTCAGAAGCTTCTGAAGTTCGGTTTCCTTCTTCTTCGCGGTTTTGATGCCGCACACCGCGCTGTTGCCGGTGTTGATCGAGCTGACCAGCTTCGCTTTCGTGGTCAGGTTGATCGCGACGCCGTTCTGGCCGACGAATTCGGTCGGCAGGTTCTGCGGCGTGGCGCAGAGGTCGCCGAAGCCGCTGAAGGCGGAGTGCGGACCGCGCGGCAGTTTGACTTCGAAGGTTTCGACCGGCGCGTCGGGCACCGATTCGAAGCTTGAGCTGGTGATGCCTTTTTTGATGTCGGTCTTGCCGTCGAG
>JASLHP010000351.1 GCA_030149625.1 Solirubrobacteraceae bacterium | reverse complement strand
GTCGACGGCGCAACACGGAGCGTCGATCGCGCAACTCGCGACGTCGATAGCGCATAGCGGCGCGTCGACGGCGCAACACGGAGCGTCGATCGCGCAACTCAGCGAGCGCGACCGGCGAGCCGCCGGCGGTCTCTCTGCTGCCGCTCGCGGCCCCCTGGCCGCCTCGCTGTGCGTCACAAAATGCGGGCCTTCACGATGTACTGGTTGTGGGCGTCGATGATGACCGTGCCGATGAGGCGCTGCTTGTCGCGGGCAGGAGCGACGCGGAGGCGTTCGGGCTGTTCTATCGGCGGCGCGTGGACGCCGTGCTCGCGTTCTTCCTGCGTCGCACGGGCGACCGCGAGCTCGCCGCTGATCTGACAGCGGAGACGTTCGCCGCGGCTCTGTCCGCCCTGCCGCGGTACAGCCCGCGGCGGAGCCCGGCGCTTGCGTGGCTGTTCACGATCGCACACCACAAGCTGTCGGACTCGATCCGCCGCGGACAGGTCGAGGACCGGGCACGCAGGCGCCTGGGGCTCGAGCCGCTCGTATTCAGCGACGAGGACATCGAGCGCGTGGAGCAGCGAGCGGCGGAGGCGGAGGGCGGCGCCGCGCTGCTCGAGTTCGAGCGGCTGTCGGCTGAGCAGCGCAGCGCAATCGAAGGACGCGTGCTCCAAGAAACCGAGTACGACGAGCTGGCTCTGCGCCTGAGGTGCTCCAAGTCGGTGGTCCGCAAGCGCGTGAGCCGCGGGCTCGCTGAGCTCCGCACGAGAATGAAGGAGGCCTGAGGATGGACGCAATGGACAGGTTCGGGCGGGAGCTGGTGCTGGCTGGCCGTCGCCGACACCTGCGGCGGCTGCTGCCGGCGCTCTTCGGTGCACGCTTCGCGCGTACATCGCCGCTACGCCATCGATCTGCGCACGCGCGCGTCGCGCTCGTCGCGCTCGTGCTCGTGCTCGCCACCGCCGCGATCACGCTCGCGGCGACCGGAGTGATCCTCACGGGCTCGCCGGTCGGCACGGTGCGTGCTCCGATCGCCACCGCGGGCGAGGGCATCCCGGTGGCGGGCGGAACGCGGCTGCTCCCGCTGCGAGCGCCGGACCCGGCGGGCGGCCTGCCGTGGGGAATGCGCGTCGTCCACACCACGCGCGGCCTCATCTGCGTGCAGATCGGCCGCGTCTATGACGGCCAGCTCGGACAGCTCGGGGTCGACGGCGCGTTTCACGACGACGGGCGCTTCCACCCGCTGCCCGCAGACGCGCTCCCAGACGACGTCGCGAACGCAGCCGGGTGGATGACCGGAAACTGCTCGAGTCCCGGCGCCACCTACGCCGGCGACAGCGTAGGGCTCGAGCTCAGCGCGACCGCCAGCCCCCGCCCGGGCGCCGGCGTGGCCGCCGACCGCCGCGAGATCTCCTTCGGGCTGCTCGGAGCGCACGCGGTGAGCATCGCCTACCGCGAAGGCTCACATACACGCACCGAGCCAGTGCTCGCAGGCGTGGGCGCGTATCTGATCGTGCAGCGCTACACCAGCGGCAGGCCGCTGGGAAGCGTCAGCGAGAGCGACGGCAGAGACGAACCTGGCAACTACAGCTCACCGGCCGGCCCGAACGGAGCGCTGACCGCCGTCACCTACAGCTACGCGGGACGGCCGTGCGTCGACCGAGGCGACCTGCGCCTGGCCTCGTGCGGACTCTCGGAAGCGCCGCCACCACGCCCGGCCGCGCTGCCCGTTGTGCGCGAGCCGCTGCGCACCCACCTGCACATCCACAACCACGTGATCACGAGCGCGCAGATCAGCTTCCGCGCGCCTTTCCCCGTCACGAATGCCGACGAGTCCTACTCGGTGAGTGCGCCGGTCTGCTACCACGGCCTCGCCGGAGCAAGCTCTCGCGCCGACATCGAGCGCGGTGCGCTCGTGACCATACCCGTGGGAGGAGTTCTCTCCGACGCATGCAGCCGGACGGTGAAGTTCAGCGTCGAATACGTCCGCTTCGCGGCCGGCCTGCCACGGCCCACGCCCCTCGGCAGCGTCACGATCCACGAGCCGCCCGGCACGCGCCCCACGCCACTGCCGAGGGACATCGTCGAACAGCAGCGACGGTCGCACCCGACACGCAGCCTGCACGCGAGGATTCATCTCACGCTCCTGCCCCAGCCCCGCGCAGCGTGCAACGCCGCGTTCCTGCTCTACCCGTGCTACAAGAGCGAGGTCGAGTTCACGGCTCCCTACGCGGTCACCTCCCCGGCCGCCCTCTACTCCATCGAGAGCTTCGGCACATGCAAGGCCGGCGGCCGCCCCGAAGCCAACTGGGGCGTATACCGCAAGGTCAAAGCCCGCGAACCGCTCAGAACCACCTCGCTCGGGCTGTTCGTGCTCACGCGCTCCTGCGCGACGAGCGAGGGGTTCGAAGTCAGTTACCTGAATCGGCAGAGCCCGTCGGCCAGCGCACCCCACGAATCGATCATCGTCGGCGCCGCGGCCCTGAGCAAGGCAACGCTGCCCAACGGGCAAAAACCGAAGCTGCGGGCGGGATGACGGCCACGAGATCGCTGTCCTAGCGAGGAATCTTGGCTGGTTCGCCATCGCCGAGCGTGTTCGCGGGGCGTATCGGCGTCCGCGGCGGGACCATGGAGGGCTGCGCAGCCACGAAGCGAGGCAGCTCGAGCTCCATTTTGGCGCCACCCGCGGGCGATGCGCTCGCCCTCACAGTGCCGCCGTGGGCTTTGGCGATCGCGTCCACGATCGCGAGGCCGAGGCCCGTGCCGCCGGAGGCGCGGTCGCGCGCTTCGTCGGTGCGGTGGAAACGCTCGAATACGCGCTCGCGCTCGTCGGCTGGGATGCCCGGCCCGTCGTCTTCGACGACGAAGCGGATGCGGTCTTCGCCCGTGTCCTGGACTCGCATGAGCACAAGCCCTCGCGCGGCGCTGGTGTGCTCGATCGCGTTGGCGAGCAGATTGCGCAGGGCTTGGGCGAGCCTGTCTGGATCGGCGCGCAGTGTTCCGGGCGGGACGGGGTCGAGCTGGAAGCGGCGGTTGGCGAGCAGGGTGCTGGCGTGCCAAAGCTCGTCCGTGAACGTCCGCAGGTCGATCGGCTCGGTGCGCAGCAACTCCCCCTGTTCGGTCTTGGCGAGCAGCAGCAGGTCGTCGATCAGGCGGCTGATGCGCACGATCTCGGCCTGCACGAGACGCTCGACTCGGCGCAACTCCTCGGGCGGAGGGTCATGTTGCGCTGTGAGCACTTCGAGCTGTCCGCGGATCACGGTCAGCGGCGTGCGCAGCTCGTGGGAGGCGTCGGCGACGAACGCGCGTTGGCCCGCGAACGCCTCGGTCAGCCGATCGAGCATGTGGTTGAACGCGTCGGCGAGCACGCGTATCTCGCTTCCTTGCGCGTCCGAGTCGTGGATGCGCGGCCGCAGGTCCCCGGCATCGACGCGGGCGGCGACGGCCGCGATCCGGCGCAGTGGACGCGACACACGGGTGCCGATCAGATACGCGCCGAGCAACGCGCCGAGCAGCGCGAGAGCGCCAGCGAGGACGAACGCGCGTGCGACGCCCTTCTGGGCGTGCGCGATCGGGGCCAGTGGCTCGCCAACGCCGATGGTGACTCGGCGAGAGCGCGCCGGCACTCCCGTGAGTCGCGCGGTGCGCTTGAGCAGGCGCAGGTTGCCCACGTCGGGCAGGGGCAGCGTGGAGTAGCCGTCGGGCACGGTCAGCAGGCGTGCGGCGAGGCGGTTCTCCTGATCCTGTTCGGCGGCCGTCTCGCCCTGGTCGGGTGGCCCTTCGTCAAACAGCTCTGGGACGTTGGTACTCGTCGGCGCGCCTGGGACGAGCACGAAAAACAGCGTGGAGCTGGAGCTGAAGGGCTGGCCGTTGACGTAGCGCGCCGCGTCTTGTGCGGCCTGTCTCGCCGAGCGCGGCTTCGCGAGCGAGAGGCTGTGCGCGAACACGCTCGCGTCGCTCGCGATCTCGGTGTCGATCTGGTGGCCGACCTGTGTTCCGGTGCCACGGTAGACGGCCGCGAACGCGATCCCGAGACACGCGAGCACGACGACTGCGACCCAGCCCGCGAGGCGCCAGCGCAAACCGACCTCGGCGAGCCGGTCGCGAAGCGAGCGCATCGTCAGTTCGTGCTGCCGAGACGGTAGCCGACGCTGCGCACCGTGAAGATCGGCGCGGGATCATCGCGGCGCCCGAGCTTGCGGCGCAGATAACCGATGTAGACGTCTACGACATTGGTCTGAGGGTCGTGCTCGTAGCCCCACACGGAACGGAGAATCTGCTCACGCGAGAGCACCCGTCCACGATGCCGGAGCAGCAGCGCCAGCAGCTCGAACTCGGTGCTCGACAGGGCTATCGCTCTACCGTCTCGGTGAACTCTGCGGGTCAGCAAGTTCGCCTCGATTCCCTCCGCACTCAATGTCGTCGTCGAGGTCTGTGTGTAGGCACGCAGCTGCGCTCGCACGCGCGCTACCAGCTCCGCCATCGAGAAGGGCTTCACCAAGTAGTCCACGGCCCCGGCATCGAGTCCCGCGACGCGATCCTCGACCTCTCCGCGAGCGGTCAACACGATCACGGGCACATTCGATTTCGCGCCGCGCACAGCGGCAAGAACATCCAGCCCGCTGCGGCCTGGAAGCATCAGATCGAGCACGATCGCGTCGAAGCTCTCACTCAGCGCCAGCCGCTCGCCCTCGATGCCGTCGAAGGCGACCGCTACCGCGAACCCCGTCGTCTGCAGGCCGCGGCGCACGAAATCCACGATGCCCGGCTCGTCCTCGACCACGAGCACACGAGGCGCCGCGAGCCCGCCTACCGGGGCGCCGTTCGCAAGCACGGCATCCTCGGTAGTCGCCATCGCTCAAGGATAGGCCTCGCCGCACAGCCGGTCTGCTTGCGGGGCCCATTACATGAGCTTTCTCATCGGCTGGTTATGCGCTCCTTAGCGACCCTCCAGACACTGCTGACATGGCAGTCAGCCACGAGCGGACATCCGCGGAAGCTGTGCGAGAAGGCTCCGCGCGCACCGGCGCTGAACGCCTGATCGGCGGAGGGACGAGTGGCAACGAGCGTCTCACGAGCGTCGTCGGAGCTGCGTTGATCGTCCTTTTGGCGGTGATCGGCGTGACGATCCTGCGCATCGGTCAGCTGATGTCGGTGCACCTGTTCGTGGGGATGCTGCTGATCCCCCCCGTGCTGATCAAGCTCGCGAGCACCGGGTACCGATTCGCGCGCTATTACACCGGTAACTTGCGCTACCGCGCAAAGGGGCCGCCGCGGTGGCCGTTGCGGCTGCTCGCGCCGATGGTGGTGCTCTCCACGCTCGTCGTGGTCGTCAGCGGCGTCGTGCTCTTGTTCGCCGGGCCCTCGGCCCGCTCCACGTGGTTCCCGATCCACAAGGACGGTTTCTTCGTATGGGTCGCGTTCATGGCGATCCATGTGATCGGGCACCTGCCCTCGATGCCAAAGGCGCTGCGCGCCGACTACGGCCGCTTGGCGAACTACGACTACGAGGATTTGGGCGGTGACATCACCGGGCGGGCGGGCCGCGTGCTGGCACTCGGCGGCGCTCTGGCAGCGGGCGTGGTGTTGGCGATCCTCGTGATCCCCGAGTTCGGTCCGTGGCTGCACGGGTCTGGTCTGTTCCACCACCGTTGACTCGTGATGCCGACCCACACGACCCATACGCGAGACGCGGCATTGCGCCAGCTTCGCCGCATCGATCGCTGGCTCGTCGCCGGCAGCGTCGCCCTGACGGGCGTGCTCGCCGAGGCAGCCGCGAACGCCTTCCCCGGCAGGACCGCCAAGACCGCCTCGGCGAACAAAGCGAAGCGATCTGGCGCACACGCCGGGGCTGCCTCCGCGAGAAGCACGCACTCGCTGCAACCACCCGCTCATCCTCCGCGGGCAAGCACCGGAGCCTCTTCGGCCCACGAATCCGCGGCGCCTTCACAGGAAACCCCGGCGGCCTCACCGGAATCGGCCCCGGCGAGCGAATCGGCCCCAGCGGGCGAACCGGCCGCAGCGAGCGAACCGGCCCCAGCGGGCGAACCGGCCGCAGCGAGCGAACCGGCCGCAGCGAGCGAACCGGCCGCTGCGGGCGAACCGGCCGCAGCGCAAGGATCCACAACACCCAGGGAGACGACGCCGACGCACGAATCCCCGCCGGCCGAAGAATCTCCAGGCGCCGGAGAGTCTCCACCGGCCGGAGAATCGGCTCCAGTCGTGTCCGGTGGCTCCTGAGATGTTCGCGACCGCGACGGCCATCGCGCCCGGTTCGTGCGTGTGGGAGGCGCTAGGCACGAGCGTCGTGCTGCGCACGACGTCCTCAGAGGCCATCGATGCCGCGCGGGAGGCGGTCGAGCGGGAGCTCGGCGCGATCGACCGCGCGTGCAGCCGTTTCCGGGCGGACTCCGAGCTGTCGCGGGCGAACGCCCGCGCGGGACGGTGGACGCGCGTCAGCCCGTTGCTGATCGAGGCCCTGGAGGTCGCCCTGCGTGCGGCCGAACTGAGCGACGGCGATGTCGACCCAACGGTCGGCGCGGCACTCGAACTCGCGGGATATGACCGCGACTGGCGTCTGCTCGACCCTCCCTGCGGACAGCCCGAAGCGACGCGCGCGATCACGGTGCGGGTGCGCGCTGGCTGGCAGACGGTCGTGCTCGACCGGTCTGCGTGCTCGCTGCGGATGCCAGCAGGTGTGAGGCTAGATCTCGGAGCGAGCGCCAAGGCATGGGCGGCCGATCGTGCCGCCGCGGCCGCGCGCCGAGCCGGCGGCTGCGGCGCGCTTGTCAGCCTTGGGG
>JASLHP010000343.1 GCA_030149625.1 Solirubrobacteraceae bacterium | reverse complement strand
AGTCCGTCGCGCCGGCCTTCGGGCGCGCGGAGACGCTCGATCTCGGCCGCCCGACATCGATCCTGCTGGTCAAGAACCCGGCGGGCGCCAACGAGGTGCTGCGCACGCTCGCGCTGGAGCCGGGCGAACATGACCTGTTGGGCGTGCTCAACGATCACATCGCGGATGGGCGCGACGTGTCGTGGATCTGGGACGCTGACTTCGAGCTTCTGGTCGGGCGCGTGCGCCGCGCGACCTGCAGCGGCACGCGCGCGGCGGACCTGGCGGCGCGCCTGAAGTACGCGGGCATCGACCCCGCGCGCATCGTTGTACGTGAGGATCTGGCGGACGCGCTGCGCATCGCCGCCGCTGATCGACCGCCGCGCGAGGGCCCGGCCGCACCGCTGTTCGCGCTGCCGACGTACACCGCCATGCTCGCGCTGCGCGAGCTGCTGGTGGAACGCGGAGAGACGAGCAGCGCGTGGTCGTGAGCGATTCGCACACGGTGCTGTGGCACGATTTGGAGTGCGGCTCATACACCGCCGACCTGCCGCTTTGGCACGAGCTCGCCGCCGCGGCGACCGGCACGGGCGCCGAGAGCCTCGCGCCGGCATCCTCCAGCTCGATCCTCGACATCGGCGCTGGCAGCGGCCGTGTGGCGCTCGAGCTCGCGCGCGCCGGCCATCGCGTCACGGCGCTCGACCTCGATGCGGAGCTGCTCGAGGCACTGCGCGAGCGGGCAGCGGGCCTGCCGGTGCAGACGGTGCGGGCGGATGCGCGCGCGTTCGAGCTGCAGCGCCGCGACTTCACGCTCTGCGTCGCGCCGATGCAGACGCTGCAGCTGCTCGGCGGCCGCGATGGCCGCGCGGGGTTCCTCCGCTGTGCACGCGCGCATCTGCGGCCAGGCGGCGCGCTGGTGTGCGCGATCGCGACGGCGATCGAGCCATTCGACTGTGACGCGGGCGACGTCGGGCCAGCGCCTGAGATCGTACGCGTGGACGGTGTCAGTTACATCAGTCGTGCGACGCGCGTGCGGGTGACACGACGCGCGGTGTGCATCGAGCGTGAGCGCGCGGTGATCGCGCGCGACGCACAATCGACCGATCGGCGGCCGGCGTGGATGCGCGATGTGGTCGAGCTCGATCGGGTCAGCGTGAGTCAGCTCGAACGCGAGGGTCGCGAGGCACGCCTCGCGCCCGCAGGCACGCGGCTGATCGCGGCCACCGAGGAGCACACGTCCAGCGTGGCGGTGATGTTCAGTGCGTGACCCTGACAGCGCCCCCCGGTCGAGCGCGCCCGGTCCGCTGCGCGTCTGCGCGCTGTACCCGGACTTGATGAACATCTACGCGGACCGCGGCAACTTGATCGTGCTCGAGCGCCGCTGCGCGTGGCGGGGCATCGGCTTCGAGCTGGTCTCGAGCGGCCTCGGCGAGCGCCTGGACGGGGACGCGCATCAGCTGATCTACATCGGCGGCGGCCAGGACCGCGACCAGCGCCTGTGCGCCCAGGACCTGATCGAGACCAAGCGCGATGGTCTGCACGCGGCGGCTGCGCGCGGCGCGGTGGTGCTGGGTGTGTGCGGCGGCTACCAGCTGCTGGGGCACTCGTACACGCTCGGGGCGGAAGAGATCGCGGGCGTAGGGCTTCTGGACGTGCGCACGGTGCGCGAGCACGGCGCGCGGCTGATCGGCAACGTGGCGATCGAGCTGGACGCCCTCGACGGCGCCGTCGCGGGCCACGGGCGCGTGCTCGCGGGGTTCGAGAACCACGGCGGGCGCACGCACCTGGGCGCCGGCCAGCGTGCGCTGGGGCGTGTGCTGAAGGGCTACGGCAACGACGGGCGCAGCGGCATGGAGGGCGCGCGCACGGGCAACACGATCGGCACCTACCTGCATGGCCCGCTGCTGCCGAAGAACGCGTGGTTCGCAGACTGGCTGATCGCGCGCGCGCTCGGCACCGACGCGGCCGCGCTCGCGCCGCTCGAAGATGAGATCGAGCGCCGGACGCATCTGAGCGCGCGGCACGCGGCGGGCGTGTGAGCGCTAGGCGCGCTGCGCGGCGACGGCGAAGCGGGCGAAGCGCTGCGCCAGCCGCGCGGGAACCAGCGCGTGCACGCGCACGCCCTCGGCGGTGTCCTCGCGGCTGACCTCGCCGGCGAGCTCGTGCAGCTCGGCGAGACTGCCGCCATCGGCGTATGGCACGAGCAGGTCGAGCGGGCGCAGCGTGTGCGCGAGCTCGTGATCGAGGCGCTCGCGCAGCTCCTCGAGCCCCTCTTCGCTGGCGCCGCTGACGAGCACGGCGTCGGGGTGACGCAAGCGCAGCTCCTCGCGCGCGTCGTCGTCGAGCAGGTCGAGCTTGTTGAGCACGAGCAGGCGCGGGCGCTCGCCGGCGCCGATCTCCTCGAGCGTGGCCTCTACCGAGCGCTTCATGATCGCCTGCTGGGTCTCGGGCGCGGATGCGTCGAGCACGTGCGCGAGCAGTTCCGCGCGGCTGGTCTCCTCGAGCGTGGCGCCGAACGCGTCGACGAGCTGGTGCGGAAGCTTGCTGATGAAGCCGACGGTGTCTGTCAGCAGATGCGCTCGCCCGCCGAGCTTGAGCGTGCGCGTGGTCGGGTCCAGCGTGTGGAACAGGCGGTCGCGCACGCCGACCTCGGAGCCGGTGAGCGCGTTCAGGAGCGTCGACTTGCCGGCGTTGGTGTAGCCGACGAGCGCGATCGTCGGCAGCGCCGCGCGCTCGCGCTCCGCGCGCTGCACCGCGCGCGTGCCCTTGACGTGCTCCAGACGCCGGCGCAGCACGGCGATCCGGTCGCGCGCGAGCCGGCGGTCGGTCTCGATCTGCGTCTCCCCTGGTCCTCGTGTGCCGATGCCGCCGCCGAGCCGCTCGAGGTGACTCCAGAGGCCGCGCATGCGCGCGAGGTTGTACTCGAGCTGCGCGAGCTCGACCTGGAGCTTGCCCTCAGCGCTGTTCGCGTGCGCGGCGAAGATGTCGAGGATCACCGTCGTGCGATCGACGACCGGTAGCCCGAGCGCGTCCTCGAGGTTGCGCTCTTGGCGCGCCGTGAGCTCGTCGTCACAGGCGATCACGTTCGCGTCGCAGGCCACCGCGGCGGCCTTGGCCTCGGCGACCTTGCCGGGACCGAGGTAGGTGTTCGGGTGCGGCTGTTCGCGGCGTTGGATCATCTCGCCGACGACCGCGACGCCGGCCGTGCGCAACAGCTCGCCGAGCTCTGCGAGGTCGTCCGCGTCGGGCAGCGCGGCAATGCAGAAGGCGCGCTGCGCGGCCCGCTGAGTCGGCTCGGTGCCGTTACGGCTCGAATCCATCCATGTTCAAGTCTAGGCGCTCGCATCGGGGGCGCTCGAGGACTTCAGTCGCTCAGCGCGCCCAACCGCTCGACCGCCTCGAGCAGGCGATCGTCGGGCGTCGTCAGCGAGATCCGAAACCAGCCCTCGCCGGCAGGTCCGTAGACGGCGCCCGGCGTGAGCACGACGCCGGTGCGCTCGAGCACGTGCTCGCAGTATGCCTCGGAGCTCGCGAAGCCTTGCGGGACGGGCGCCCACACGTAGATCGTGCTGTGTGGCGGGCGCACGTTCACGCCGATCGCACGCAGCGCGTCGCACACGAGGTCGCGGCGACGACGGTAGAGCTCGTTCATCGAGGCGACCTCCGCGTGGGCGTCCGGCGAGAGCGCCGCCACGCCCGCGAGCTGCACCGCCTCGAACAGGCCGGAGTCGATGTTCGTCTTCAAGCGCCAGTAGGTCTCGAGCGCCGCGGCGTTTCCAACCAGCGCGCCGCAGCGCCATCCAGTCATGTTGTAGCCCTTGGACAGCGAGAACACCTCGATGCCGACGTCCTTGGCGCCGGGCGTCTGTAGGAACGACGGCGCCCGGTAACCGTCGAACACGATCTCGGAGTAGGCGTTGTCGTGCACGATCAGGATCTCGTAGGCACGCGCGAACTCGACGACCCTTGCGAAGAACCCGTCCGGCACGACAGCGCCCGTCGGGTTGTTGGGGTAGTTGAGGAACATCAGCTTCGAGCGACGCGCGATGTCCTCGTCGATCGCCCCGAGGTCGGGCACGAAGCCATGCTCGGGCTCGAGCGCGATCAGCACCGGCTCGGCGCCGGCGAGCCACGGTCCGCTCGTGTAGACCGGGTATCCGGGGTCAGCCGCGAGCGCGTAGTCCTCGGGGTCCAGGAACGCGAGGCTGAGGTTGAAGATCGCCTCCTTGGCGCCGAGCGCGGGGATCACCTCGCTCGCGGGATCGAGCTTGACGTCGAAGCGCCGCTCGTAGAAGTCGCGCACCGCGCCTCTGAAGTCCTCGCGTCCGCGGTTGGTGGGGTACTGGTGCGTCTCGGGCTCGCTGACGGCCTCCTGCATCGCCTCCACGATCAGCGGCGGCGTCGGCCGGTCGGGATCGCCGATGCCGAGGCTGATCACGTCCACCCCAGCCGCGCGCTTCTCGGAGATCTTGCGCTCCAACTGGGCGAACGCGTACGGCGGGATGCGCTCGAGGCGCTTACTCGGTCTCATGCAGCTCCTTTTCGAAGTCCTCGCTGAACCGGCCCGAGAACACGGGCCTCGCCCAGCCTGTCAGCTCGACCTGCAGATCCGCTCCCACCTCGACCACGAGCTCGCCGCCGTCGAGCAGCACCGTCACGCAGCGCGGGCGCCGCGGCGGCTCGTATTCGAGGCTGTGAGCCACGGCGGCGCCGGTGGCGCCGGTGCCCGAGGAGAGCGTCTCCCCCACGCCGCGCTCGAAGATCCGCGCACGAATGCGACCGGGCTGACCCGGGTCCAGCTCCGTGTACCAGGAGACGTTCGTGCGGTTGGGGAACTGCTCGTCACGTTCGATCGACGGGCCGATCGCGGGCAGGTGCAGTCCCGCCAGCTGATCGAGCGAGCCGACGTGGATGGCGCATTGGGGATTGCCGATCGAGACGTGGCGAAACGACCAGACGTGCGTGTCGGTCCTCGTCGTGCCCCTGCCGTCCGCCGCCCCATGCGGGAAGTCCTTGGACGTGAGGCTGGCGCAGCCCATGTCCACCCGGCAGGTGTCGCGCCCGGTGATCGTCGGGCGTATCTCGCCGGCGGCGGTGTTGATCGTGAAGCTGTCCGCGTCGGTCCAGCCGCGCCTGCGCAGATACAGGATCGCCTCGCGCGCACCGTTGCCGGACAGCTCGGCCTCCGAGCCGTCGGGGTTGAAGATACGCAGGTCGGCGACGTGCGCGGGATCGGCGGGTGGCGAGAGCAGCAGCACGCCATCCGCAAAGATGCCGAAGTGCCCGGCGCAGAGCGCGCGCACGCGTGCGGGCGTGAGCTCGAACGCCAGCCCGTCCAGCTCGAGGATCAGGTAGTCGTTGCCGAGTGCCTGCCACTTCTCGAATGTGGTTGTGGCCATCAGGCGGCGGAGTCTAGGTCAGGCGCCGCGGCCAGGATCTCGCGGGCGATTTCGGGCGCATCGCGACCGGTTGCGTCGAACACCCGTACCCCCGCGAGCTTTCGCATCCAGGTGAGCTGGCGCTTGGCGTAGTTGCGTGTGTGGCGCTTCATCGCCTCGACGTCGCCGGTCAGCAGCTCCTCGAAGCCGAGTGCCTTGCGCGCCGTCTCAGAGGCGCCGCTCGCGTGCGCGCGCTGGACCTCCTCGCGCGCGCCCGCGGCCAGCATCGTCTCCACACGCGCGTCGATCGCCGCGTACAGAGCCTGGCGCTCCATCGTCAGCCCCGCAAGCAACGTGGGCCTGCGCAGCTCCGCGCTCCACAGCTGCGAGCGTCCTTCGGGGGGCTCGCCGGTGCCGGGCTCGGGCAGCTCGCCGAGGTCGAGCAGCTCGAGTGCGCGCACGATCCGCTGGCGGTCGTTCGGATCGAGCGCGTCGGCCGCCCGGGGGGCGCGCTCGCGCAGCAGCCCGTGAAGCGCTTGCGAGCCGACGCGATCGAGCTCGGCCGTCCAGCGCTCGCGCACGCCCTCGGGCGGAGGCG
>JASLHP010000290.1 GCA_030149625.1 Solirubrobacteraceae bacterium | reverse complement strand
ACGGCGTTCAGGCCCGGACAGTCGCCGCCGCCGGTGAGCACTCCGATACGCGCCATCCGCTCAGTCTACGTAGGCCCGCGACGGCCCTGGGGCACCGCGCGGGCCGCCGTCAGATGCCTTCTCCCGGCAGGAACTCATTCGTAAAGGGCGGCAGTCCGAGGTTCGGATTGTGCTGGAGCAGCCGATGCGAGTACATCCAGTTTCCGAACGCCGCCCACGCCGTCGGGTTCTGCCAGCCGTATGGATCGTCGGCGTTGCCCGGCTGCGCCGCCGGCAGCGTCTGCTCGATCGATTCGAGCTGCAGCTTGGCTTCGAGCGTCGGGTTGGCCTTGACGATCAGCGCCGCCGCCGCGGCCGGGTTCGTGCGGACCTCGTGCTCGCCGCGCGTGAGCGCCTGCAGGAACGCGCGCAGATCCTGGCCGCGCGTGTGCGCCTCGCCTTCGCGCACGACGAGCACCAGCTCGTCGTAGCTCGGCACGCCGGCCTCCTCGACGGGGATCACGAGCGGACGCTTGTGCATCAGCCGCAGCTGCAGCGCCTCGTAGTTCCAGTAGCCGCCGAGCGTCGCGGCCACCTTGCCGGAGAGCATCGCCGGCACGAGGTTGAAGCCGACGTTCACTTCCTTGACCTTCGCTGGGTTCACACCGGCGCTCTGCAGCATCGTGCGCAGCTCCGCGGCCTGGTAGGGGATGCCGGCGGTGCCGACGGTCTTGCCGGCGAGGCCGGCGATGCTCGAGACGTGCGCTTCGGGCAATGCGATGATCGACGTCAGCGGCCGCTGCACGAGCGCGCCGACGGACACCAGTTTCAGGCCCTCGTCGCGTGCCAGCAGCAGCTGTGGCTCATACGAGATCGCCATGTCGAGCTTGCCGGCCGCGAGCAGCTTCAGCGGTTCGGCGGTTTCGGACGGGACGATCGGTTCGACGTTCAGGCCGACGGCGCGGAAGTCGCCATGCGCGATCGCCGCGTACAGCGCCGCGTGGTCGGCGTTGGGGAACCAGTCGAGCATCACCTTGAACGGCTTGGCCGAAGCCGCGGAGATCGCGTCCTGCTTGTTGCCGCACGCTGAGATCGCGAAGGCACAGGCAAGACACGCGAGAAGCGCCGGCGCGGTCCGGCGGGATGGCATCGGCGACTTCGTCAAGGTGTCTCTCCTCGTGCTCGGGTCTGCCAAGGCACGAGCTTGCGCTCGGCCAGCGAAAGGGCGTAGAAGCAGGCGATCGCGAACGCGAACAGCACCGCCGTGGCGGCGTACGCGCGCGCCGTCTGAAAGCCGCCGGCGTCGGCGACGATCTCGTGCCCGAGGCCCGCGTAGGCGGCGGTGCTGGGCGTGCTCGTCTCGGCGATGAACGCGCCGATCACGCCCACCGCCAGCGCGATGCGCGCGCCGCTGAGCGCGGCCGGGAGCGCCGCGGGCAGCTCCGCGAAGCGGAACGCCTGCCAGCGCGACGCGTCGAGCGTGCGCAGCAGCTTCGGCTGCTCGGGGTCGACCGCGGCGAGGCCGTCGACGGTGCTGACGACCACCGGGAAGAAGCAGATCAGCGCGATCACGACGAGCTTCGGGAAGATGCCGAAGCCCCACCAGAACACGAGCAGCACGCCGATCACCGGGATCGGGATCGCCTGCGAGCCGACCGCGAGCGGATAGGCGGCGCGGCGCAGCAGCGGGAACAGGTGGATCGCGACCGCCAGCGCGAAGCCGGCCGCGAGCGCGAGCGCGAGCCCGAGCACGACCTGCTCGGCGGTCACCGCGAAGTTGCGCGATACCAGGGAGCCGTTGTCCCACAGAGCTACAGCCACCGCGTGCGGCGCGGGCAGCAGGTCTTCTTCGACGCCGGCGAAGTCCGCGTAGAGCTCCCACGCGCCGAGCAGCGCGACCACCAGCAGGATCGGGGCCCAGATGTCGGATCGCTCGCGCACGCGCGTGCCCGTCCTCATCCGCGCGCGTCTATCCCGCACGCGTCCATCGCGAGCGCGTCGAGCGCGCGCTCGCGCAGCGCGAGCACCTCGGGGTCGGTGCGGGCTCGCGGACGCTCGAGCCGCACGTCTAGCTCCGCGATCACGCGGCCGGGCCTCGGCGAGAGCACGCTCACGCGATCGGCGAGCAGCATCGCCTCCTCGACGTCGTGGGTCACGAGCACGACCGTGCGCGGCTCCCGTGCGAGCGCTCCCGCGAGCCACTGCTGCATCTCCGAGCGGGTGATCGCGTCGAGCGCGCCGAACGGCTCGTCCAGGCACAGCAGCGGCTTGCCCGCGAGCAGCGTGCGCATGAACGAGACGCGCTGGCGCATGCCGCCGGAGAGCTCGTGCGGGCGCGCATCCTGGAAGTCCTCGAGGTTCAGCTCCGCGAACAGCAGACGCGCCCCGTCTCGGGCCTGCGCGCGCGAGCGCCCGGCGATTCGCAGCGCCAGCGCCGCGTTGTCGAGCGCGTTCAGCCACGGCAGCAGCAGGTCGCGCTGCGCCATCAGCACGGCGGGCGCGCACTCGATCGAGCCCGTGTCGGGGCTGCGCAGCCCGCAGATCAGCTCGAGCAGCGTGCTCTTGCCGCAGCCGCTCGGGCCGACGACCGCGATCAGCTCACCGGGCGCGGCATCCAGCGAGACCTCGGCGAGCGCCTGGACGCCGGCGCCGCGCCGCGGATCGGACGGGCGATAGGTGAGGCTGACCCGCTCCACCGCAACGCCTGCTTGCCGTCCGGCGGATGACCGTTCGCGAGGCTGCAGTTCGGTGGGCACTTCGCTCCCTTCGCGGGCATTACCCCACAGGTTCTAAGGGTCGACGCCGGTGGACTCGATTCCCGTGCGCCATCTCAGCCGGCCTCGCGCCAGCACCCCTGATATCTGCTCGATTGCTGCGCTGATGCTAGCGCGCGACGGGCGTCTACGCCGTCGGCGCGCGCTCCAGCAGCGCGGCCAGTCGCGCGTACTGCTCGGAGTCCTCGCCGAGGATGTCCAGTACCCAGCCAAGCGCCTCGTCCGCGTCGATCGTCGTGCCCCAGGCGATCATTTCCTCGACGTCCAGCCAGTCCTTGGGCCGGCCGAACACGACCTTGCACACAGCCAGATGCTCCGGGCTGAGGTTCGGGATCCGCACCGGGCCGCAGCCGACCTCGCGTGAGCGCTCGGCCATCGCCCGGTGAAGCTCGAACGTGGCGAAGAAGAGATCGAGATACGACCCGGCCCAGTCGAGCCGCGCCTGGCCGTCTCGCTTGATCAGAGCTCGATCGGCGGGGGAGACGCTCACGCCGAGATGGGCGATCGCGCCGAGCACCGGATCCGCTTCCGCGGGCGCGACGGTCACGTTGAGGTCGACATCGGTCGTCGCGCGCGGATTGCGATACCAGGCGAGGGCCACGGCGCCGCCGAACTGATGAGCCACGCCCATCGAGTCGAGCATCTCGTGTACGGCCACGATCCTTCCCGCGAGAGCGCCCAGGCTAGCGGTGTCGCTCATCCTCAGGCGGGATGTGGCTGGCCCCGGCGGGCTGCGAGGAGTCGCTCGAGCACCGGAAATTCCAACGGCGCGGACGGCCGGGGAGGCTGGTTGCGAGCGACGGCGTCGACGAAGCCCAACAGGTCGATCAACGCCGTCCCCGGATCGACTGGCTTGCGCGCCGGCGGGAGCTGCAGAGCTTGCGCCATCCGGCGCGAGGACGCCACGAAGCGCGCGCGCGCGTCCTCGGGCCCTGCGCCAGCGTCGAGCTTCACCGTCGCCCCGGCTCGGCGCGCCGACGCAAGCACCGCCTCGGCGTCGAACGGTCGGCGCGCCCGCCGGGCCGCCTTCGCGAGAACCGCGCCGGTGAGGACGTCGAACCCGGCGAGACTGCGCGCGCGCGAACCGTCTTGCGTGTGCAGCGACTCTCGAACCTCAAAGCGTCCCTTGGGACGCGCCACGACATAAGCCATACCCACTAGGTTACCACTAGGTCATACCCACTAGTGGATGCTGTCTACGCGGAGACCACGGGCCGCGTCAGCGCTCGCACGAAGTCCTCGAGCTGCGCGGTCGTCCAGCACTCGAACGCGGTGCAGAACTCCTCGTAGGCGGCGATCACCGAATCGCCGTAGTTCCAATAGAGGCGCGGCTCGGGGTTCAGCCAGAACGTGCGTCCCGCGCGCGCGGCGATCTGCGCGAACACGTCCGCGCGCGGATCGCGCCCGTTGGTGCGCGCGTCGCCTAGCACGATCACGGTGGCGCGCGGGTGCAGGTCGTCCTCGACCTGCACGAGGAACTCCGACCACACGCGCCCGTAGTCGGTGTAGCCGGAGATGTCCGCAACGCCGGCGTCGCCGGAGATGCGTTCGCTGACGGCTTTGAAGTTGCGCTCGTGCTCGAAGACGTCTGTGACCTCGGAGATGCGCTCGATGAACACGAACGAGCGCATCTTGCGGAACGTGTCGTGCAGCGCGTGCAGCACCGACAGGAAGAACACCGACGCCGACGTGACGCTCGTGGAGACGTCGCACAGGACGTAGATCTCGGGCCGTTTGGGCCGCCGCGGGCGGTACTTGAGCACGACCGGCACGCCGCCGGTCTGAAGCGACGCGCGCATCGTGCGCCTGACGTCGACATGCGCGTGGCGGCGGTGGCCGCGGTTCTGCATGCCCTGCGTCGCCAGCCGCCGGCGCAACTGCGCGACGACGCGGTGCACGGCGGCGAGGTCCGCGAGCGGGCCGGAGGGCAGCGCGCGGTCTAGCTCGCCGAGCGGACGCGCCGGCGGCAGCTTGCCGGTGCGCTCGATCTGCGCGCGCTCGAGCTCGCGGCGCAGCAGCGCCTCGAAGCGGCGCAGCGCGTCGCGCGGCAGGCCGTCGTGGCGCGGGTCCTCGGGTGGCAGCTCGGGCTGCGGCTCGGCGCGCAGGCCGAGCGCGCGGCGGATGCGCTGCACGTCGACGCCGATCACCCCCGAGCCCTCCTGGCGACGCGCGAACGCCGCGATCGCCATGCGCGCGAGGTCGCGCATCGCGCCCTCCGAGCCGTCGCGCAGCGCCGCCGCGATCTGCGCGCGCAGCTCCTCCAGCTGCGCGTCGGAGAGCTCGCCCATCGCGGCGTGCTCGCCCTCGCGCACGCCCTCCCGCGCGGCGGCGATCTCGACGGCGCGGAAGAAGAAGCGGTCGAACACGAGCTCGAACACGCGCCGGTCCTCCTGGCTCTTGGCGAGCGTCGCCGCCAGCGCCTCGCGAAAGTCCCGCTGCGAGGTCCAGCTGATCTCGCGCAGCACCTCGAACGCGTCGAGCAGCTCCGAGGTGCCGACCGAGACGCCTTCGCGGCGCAGCTCCTCGCCGAGCTCGAGGATGCGCGCTGGCAGGCCCTCCAGGTTGGGGTCGGACACGGGACCGGGGAGCGCGTCGCGTCTTGCGTTCATCGGACCTTCAGGCCTGCAATCGTTCTGTCCCGTAACGATCGCGTCTCATGCGACATCGGCGGGCGTGCCGAGCTTCAGCCCGACGCGGTCGGCCACCACGTCCATGTCGGTGCGGTGCTTGACGATCACCGACATCGTGTCGTTGAACGTGTCAGCGTCGATGTCCTTGACGCCGAGCAGCAGCAGCGCGCGCGCCCAGTCGATCGACTCGGCGATCGACGGCGGCTTCTTGAGGTCGAGCGCGCGCACCATGCCGATCACCTCGACCAGACGTCGTGCCACGGTCTCCGACAGATCCGGGGCGTGCAGCCGCACGATCTCGAGCTCGTGCTCCAGGTCAGGGTAGTCGAGCCACAGGTACAGGCAGCGGCGCTTCAGCGCCTCTGTCAGCTCGCGCGAGTTGTTCGACGTGAGCAGCACGATCGGGTGCGTGCGCGACTCGACGCGGCCGAGCTCGGGGATCGAGATCTGGAAGTCCGAGAGCACCTCCAGCAGCATCGCCTCGAACTCCTGGTCGGTCTTGTCGATCTCGTCGATCAGCAGCACCACCGGAAGCTCTGAGGCGATCGCGGTCATCAGCGGACGCGCGAGCAGGAACTCCTCGCCGAAGATGTCCTCCTGCACGGCCTCCCAGCCGGTGTCGGACGCCTCGGCTTGGATCCGCAACAGCTGCTTGCGGTAGTTCCACTCGTACAGCGCCTTGGCCTCGTCGAGGCCCTCGTAGCACTGCAGGCGCACGAGCTCGCGGCCAAGGTAGGACGCGAGCGCCTTGGCGAGCTCGGTCTTGCCGACGCCCGCGGGGCCCTCCACTAGCACCGGCTTGCCGAGCCGCGTGGCCAGGAACGAGACGAGCGCGGTCGACTCGCCCGGCAGGTAGCCGACCTCGCGCAGGCCCGCGGCTACGTCTGCGACTGAGGCGGGCGCCGAGGCTGGGGGGGCGGACATCGTCCGCGCAATGATAGGCGGCGGCTGGGGGGTCCGTTACTCCGGACGGGTCGGCGTGTCCTCGAACGACAGCTGCCCGCCCGAGGGCGAGCAGCTGTCGTTCGAGGACACGCCGACCCGTCCGGGGTAACGGACCCCCCAGCCGCCGCCTATCATTGCGCGGACGCTGGCCGCCCCCCCCGCCGCGGCGCCCGCCGCAGTCGCCGACGTAGCC
>JASLHP010000259.1 GCA_030149625.1 Solirubrobacteraceae bacterium | reverse complement strand
CATGAACATGCGGAGACCGTCCCCGAGCGCTGCCATCGCCACGCTGGCGCTCTTCTTCGCGCTCGGAGGCACGGCGATCGCGGCTCGGCACTATCTGATCACCAGCACGAGCCAAATCAAGCCGAGCGTGTTGACCGCGCTTCGCGGAAAGTCTGGCCCCGCAGGTCCGGCAGGCGCGACAGGTCCGGCAGGCGCGACAGGTCCGGCGGGAGCAACCGGAGCGACGGGCGCAACGGGCGCGCAGGGACCCGCTGGCCCAACGACCCTCAGCAGCCTGACGATCGTCGCCGGCGAATCGAAGAGCGTGCCGAAGGAAACCGTGGGCACCTCGGTCGCGACCTGCCCATCCGGCGAGCACGCGATCAGCGGCGGCGGCTACAACGGCGCTGCTTTTCTCGGCGCCAGCCAGATGGAATCCAATCATCAAAGCTGGTTCCTCGTGGTGTACAACGAAACGCCGATCAGCACGCATCTCGAAGCCGTCGTCTATTGCGCCGCGTCCGGGCAGGCCGTGGCGGCGGCGACGACGAGAGCGGCGCACGAGCACGCCGTCGCGCAAGCCGACGCCGTCGCTTCGCGTCTCAGCCAGGAACTCGAACAACGGCGGCAATAGCCGCATACTGGCTGGTGGCGACCTCGGGAGCCACCAGCCACCACACGACCGCGACCCCGGCCACCACACGACCGCGACCCCCGGCCACCACACGACCGCGACCCCCGGCCACCACGACCGCGACCCGAGCACCGCGCGGGGTCGCGGCGGTGGCGGGCGCGACGGCCGCTACCACGGAAACCGCACGTCCCCCAGCGTCTGCACCTCCGGCTCGAGCTGCACGGCGAAGCGCTCGAGCACACGACGTCGGCCCTCGGCCATGACCGCGACGACGTCCGCCGTCGAGGCCGTGCCGATGTTCTCGACGAAGTTGGCGTGCTTGGGCGCGAAGCGAGCGCCGCCGATCCGCAGACCGCTGCAGCCGGCGTCGGACAGCAGCAGCCCCGCGCTGCGCCCTTCGGCACGCGCGTCGGCGGGGTTCTTGAACGTCGAGCCGAACGTCTTGATCCCCTGCGGCTGCGCTTCGTGGCGGCGCCGGCGCATCGCCGCGAGCGTGGCCTTGACGGCGTCCGGCTCAGCGACGGCGAGCCGCAGACGGGCACGCGCGACGACCTCGCCGGCGGCGAGGCTCGAGGACCGGTATGCAAAGCCGAGCTCGCGCGGCTCGCGGCGTTGGATGCCCGCTGCCGTCGCGATCTGCACCCACTCGAGCGCCTCGCCGAGCTCGCCGCCGTATGCGTTGGCGTTCATGCGCACGGCGCCGCCGATCGTGCCTGGGATGTTGACGCCGAACTCGATCCCGGACAGGCCCGCTCGCGCCGCGCGCGCCGCCACCGCCGGCAGGCGCGCGCCGCCGCCGCACAGCAGCCGCTGTCCTTCGACCGAGATGCCCGCCAGCTCACGGTCCAGCTTGATCACGAGCCCGGGCACGCCCTCGTCGGCGACGAGCAGGTTCGAGCCCGAGCCGACGACGCCGACCGCGAGGCCGCCGTGCGCCGCCCACGCGAGCAGCTCCAGCAGCAGTGCCTCGCTGCTCGCGCGAGCGAAATACTCGCCTCGGCCGCCGGTGCGGACCGTCGTCAGACGCGCGAGCGGGTAGTCGCGCTCGATGCCCGCCGGCTGCTTCACGAAGCCACCAGCGCGCGCCCCAGCGCATCCACGTCACCCGCGCCCATCACCACGCACACATCGTCCTCCGCGAGCAGGCCGCGCAGCACCGCCTCGGCGTCGGCAAAACGCGGTGTCCAGTACACCGCCCTACCGCCACCCGCGTCGGCGCTCGCGCGCGCGACCAGCAGCCCGCTCACGCCGGGGTGAGCCTCGGAGCGCTCGCGCGCCGGGTACACGTCGAGCACGACCGCCACATCCGCCAAGGCCAGCGCCTCGCCGAACTCGCGCGCGAGCAGAGCGGTGCGCGAGTAGAGGTGCGGCTGGAACACAGCCACCAGGCGCCGGTGCGCGAGCGTGCGCGCCGCGCGCAGCGTCGCGGCGATCTCACTCGGATGGTGCGCGTAGTCCTCGAACAGCGTCGCCCCGCCCGGGCCGGCTCCGAGCGACTGAAAGCGCCGGCCCGCGCCGGCGAAACCAGCCAGCCCGGCGACCGCGAGCGCCGCGTCCGCACCCGCGACGCGCGCTGCCTCGAGCGCGCCGGCGGCGTCGAGCGCGTTGTGAGCGCCGGGGACCGCCAGGACGACCTCCTGCCCGCGCCAGCGAAAGCGCGAGCCGCCCGGGACGAGCACGGGGCTCGGGACGTCATAGCCGACGAGCTCCACCGCGCCGGGCGCGGGCGCGAGCGCGCGCAGCTGCGGCCTGTCCCAGACGACGACCGCGGTGCGCGCCAGCGCGAGGAACTCGCGAAACGCCGCTTCGAGCTGCGCGAGCGACGCGAACGTCGCGTGATGATCGAGCTCGACGTTCGTCAACAGCGCCACCTCGACGCTGAGACTCAGCATCGAGCGGTCCGACTCGTCCGCCTCGACCACCAGCCACTCTCCCTCGCCCCACTCCGCGTTCGCCAGGCCGCCGCCGATCGGCGCCCCCACGAGCCATCCCGGCCGCAGGCCCGCGGCGCGCAGCGCGTGCACGATCATCGAGGCGGTCGTCGTCTTGCCGTGCGTGCCCGCCACCGCGATCGTGCGCCGCATCGCGCTCAGCTCGCCCAGCAGGTCCGCGCGCGGGCGCTCGCGGATGCCGCGCTCGCGCGCGGCGCTGCGCTCGACGTTCTCCGCGCCCACCGCCGAGGAGTAGAACAGCTCCACGCCGTCGCCCGCCGGCACGTTCTCGGCGCGATGCCCCACGCGCGCGTCGAGCACGCCGTCGGCCATCAGACGCTTCAGATAGGGGCCGTCCGAGCCGTCGGAGCCGCTGACCTCCGCGCCGAGTTGACGCGCGGCGCGCGCGTACGCGCTCATGCCAGCGCCGCCGACGCCCACGAAGTGCAGGCGCCGCCCGCTCCAGGGGCCGGGGGGCGCGCTCATCGCTTCGCGCCTCGACATCGCCCGGCGGTCGCGCCTCGATGACGCGTGACCGCCTTCACGGCGCCCGCCGCCCAGCCGTGCTCATCGCGCGGCCGCCTCGAGCAGCTCATCGGCCACCTCCCGAGCCGCGTCGGGACGGGCGAGGCCGGCGGCCGCCGCTGCCATCGCGCGCAGCCGCTCGCGATCGGCCAGCAGCGTCGCAACCTCACCCCCGAGGCGCGCGCCCGACAGCTCGCCGTCGGCGATCACGACCGCCGCGCCGGCATCCGCCATCCAGCGTGCGTTCGCGCTCTGGTGATCGGCCGACGCATGCGGGTAGGGAACGAGCACCGCCGGCAGCCCGTGCGCGGCGATCTCGAACACCGAGCCGCCCGCGCGTGCCACGACCAGATCCGCGGCCGCGAGCGCGTCCGCGAAGTCGGCCAGCGGCAGGTACTCGCGCAGGTCGTAGTTCGCCGGCAGCTGACGAGCCGCCAACTCGGCATGATCGCGCCTGCCACTGACGTGCAGCACGCGGAACGGCGCGCCCGCGAACGCGTCGAGCGCCGCCAGGTTGATCGAGCGCGCACCCAGCGAGCCGCCGAACACCAGCACACACGTCGCGTCCGCGGCGATCCCGAAGCGCTCACGAGCCGCGTCGCGGTCACGCGAGCGCGGCGGCAGCGGGCGCCCCGTCACGCGGTAACGCGAACCGTCGCGGCCCGGCAGCGAGAACGCGAGGCATGTGCGCCGCGCGAAGGGCGCGAGCAGCCGGTTGGTCAAGCCGAGATGACTGTCGGCCTCGGTCAGCACCAGCGGAATGCGCAAGCTGAGCGCCGCCAAGCCCACCGGTCCCGCGACGTAGCCGCCGCCGCCCAGCACCGCATCTGGCGCGAGTCGCGCGAGCAGCCTGCGAGCACGTGCAATCGCCGCGACCGCGAGCGCCAGCGCACGCACGGCACGCAGCACGTTGCGGCGGTCCAGGCCCGCGACCGCGATCGTGTGCAGCGGGAAGCCCGCCGCGGGCACCAGCTGCGCCTCGGCGCGCGCGCCGCCGATGAACTCGACCTCGGCGCCCTCAGCCCGCAGCGCGTCCGCCACCGCCAGCGCCGGCACTACGTGCCCCGCGGTCCCGCCGGCGGCGATCACGATCCGCTTCGCCTGTGTCATCACTGTCCCATCGTGCCGGTTCGCGCGTCCGCGCGTCGCCGACGCGCCCGCGTCTGGCGGCCGGCACCGCGCGCACGTGGCCGGTCGCGCCCGCCGCGACGTTCAGCAGCAGACCCATCGCCGCGAGCATCACGACCAGGCTGCTCGAGCCATAGGACACGAATGGCAGCGGCACGCCGGTCAGCGGCGCGAGGCCGAGCACGGCGAACGCGTTCAGCACCGCCTGCGAGACGATCAGCGCGGTCACGCCGACCGCGATCAGCGCGCTGTAGAGACTGCGCGCCGCCTTCGCCGCGCGCAGTCCCGCGTAGGCGATCAGGCCATACAGGAACAGCAGCGCGAACACCCCGATCACGCCGAGCTCCTCGGCGATCACCGCGAGGATGAAATCCGTCGGCGCCTCCGGCAGGTAGAAGATCTTCTGCACCGACGCGCCCGGCCCGACCCCGAACAGACCGCCCGAGCCGATCGCGATCTGCCCCTGCACGGCCTGAAAGCCGCTCGAGGAGGCGTGCGCCCACGGGTCGACGAAGGACGTCAGCCGCGCGCGCGCGTACGGGCGCGCAATCGCGTAGATCAGCACGAGCCCCAGCACCGAGCCCGCGATCACGCCGAGCTGCCGCGGCGGAATCCCGGCTGCCACGAGCATCGCGCCGACGGTGAACGCGATCACCATCGCCGTGCCCAGATCCGGCTCGGTGAACACCAGCGCACACGCCACGCCCACCACCAGCAGCAGCGGCTTCGCCAGCGCGCGCAGGTCGTGAACCTGGTGCGGCTGCTTGGCCAGCAGCGTCGCCGCGTACAGCACGAGCGCGAGCTTCAAGAGCTCGGAGGGCTCGAACTGGAGTGACCCGGGCCCGATCCAGCGGCGCGCGCCGTTGACGCTCACGCCGACGTGCGGGATGTGCACCGCGAGCACGAGCAGGAACGAACCGGCCAGAAGCGGCGCCGTGATCGCGTGCACTTTCGCGACGCCGTCGCGCGCCAGCGCCCGCATCAGCACGAGGCCGATGCCGCCGTAGACGACGAACTTGATCAGGTAGCTCGCGCCGTAGCCGCTGCCCTGCAGCAGCGACGTCGCCGACGAAGCGCTGTAGACCATCACCGCGCCGAACGCCAGCAGGCACATCGTCGCCGTCAGCAGCATGCGGTGCTCGAGCGCGTGGCCGTCGGCTGCCGCCTTGCTCGAGCGGACGCCACTGCCCGCGCCGCGCCCTCGGCCGGCCATGGCCTGGGTGGTCGAGCCACCGGTCCCTCGCGCAGCTGGCATCCGTGCTCACTTCGACACACGAGGCCGGAAGCCTCCAGCGCTCGCGCGGCGAGGTCTGCTCAGACTCCGCGGGATTGGCGGTAGATCGTGAACCCGATCGCGCCGCAGATCGACGCCACGATCCAGAAGCGCAGGATGATCTTCGTCTCAGACCACCCCTTCAGCTCGAAGTGGTGGTGGATCGGCGCCATCAGGAATACCCGCCTGCGCGTCGTCTGGAAGGAGATCACCTGGATCGCCACGGACAGCGCCTCGACCACGAAGATCCCGCCGATCAGGATCAGCAACAGCTCTGTCTTCGTCATCACCGCGAGGCCCGCGATCGCGCCGCCGAGCCCCAGCGAGCCGGTGTCGCCCATGAAGATCGTCGCCGGGAACGCGTTGAACCAGAGGAAGCCGATGCAGGCGCCTCCCAGGCAGCCGGCGAGCATCGCCAGGTCGTAGTCGCCCGCGAAGAACGTGATGCCTATATAGGCCAGCAGCACGATCGCCGCGCAGCCCGCCGCGAGCCCGTCGAGCCCATCCGTCAGGTTGACGGCGCTGGTCGTGCCCGCCACGACCAGGTAGATCAGCAGAGGGTAGGCCCAGCCGAGGTCGATGTGGTAGTCCACGAAGCGCAGCTCCAGCGTCGGCGGCAGGTGCGCCTGGTAGCGCGCGACATACCAGAGGCCCAGCGAGATCGCGATCGTCACCCCCAGCTTCGTGCGTCCGCGCAACCCCAGCGAGCGGCGCCTGACGAGCTTCGTGTAGTCGTCGGCGAAGCCCACGAGCGCACACGCGATCGACGCCCCGAACACACCCACGGAACGCCATTCGTAGTTGCTCAGGATCAGGAACGCCACCGATACCGCCAGGAAGACGATGATCCCGCCCATCGTCGGCGTGCCCGCCTTCTGGTGGTGTCCCTCCGGCCCGTCCTCGCGAATCTGCTGGCCGAACTCGCGCTTGCGCAGCGCCTCGATGAACTTTGGGCTCAGGAAGATGCAGATCAGCAGCGCGGCCGTGCCCCCGAAGAGAATCCGGCCCATTCAGCGCTGCTCCGCCACGGCGCGCGTCGGCAGCTCGTCCCCATACGCGGTCTCAGGCGCTGCTTGTGGCAACGACGCGCCGCCCAGATGCTCGATCACTCGCTCCAGGCCGACCCCGCGCGATCCCTTCACGAGCACCGTGTCGCCCTCGCGCAGCAGCTCGTCGAGCAGCACGCCCGCCGCCACCGCGTCCGCGGCCTCGTGGCTCTCGCCGCCGAAGCTCTCGCGCATCTGGGCAGCCAGCGGCCCGACCGTCACGAGCAGCTCGACGCCCAGCGCGTCCGCGTGCGCGCCGATCTCCCTGTGCATGCGTGGGCCTTCGGGGCCGAGCTCGAGCATCTCGCCGAGCACCGCCACGCGACGCGCCGGCGCCGTCTCGCAAAGATCGTCGATCGCCGCGCGCGTGGACATCGGGTTGGCGTTGTAGCAGTCCGCGATCAGCACGACGCCGCCGGGCAGCCGCAGCCGCTGCCCGCGCATCGCCGAAAAGCGCACGTCGAGACGACCACGCGGCGTGTACCCGAGCACCCGCGCCGCCGCGACCGCCGCGAGCAGATTGCTGAGGTTGTGCGCCTGCGCGAACGACGGCCACAGCTCGATCGCGCTCTCGCCGTGGCGGATCGCTACCGAGCCATCCGCGCGACGCTCCGCCAGCGACACGTCGCCGCCCTCGCCAAAGCTGATCGCCGGCACATCCGCGCGCAGATGCGCCGCGAGCAGCCGCTCGCCCGCCGGCACCACCACGCTCGCTCCCGGCGCAAGCCCCGCGATCAGCTCCGCCTTCGCCGCCGCGATCGCCTCGAGCGAGCCGAGCAGCTCCAGGTGCGCGGGCCCGACGTTGACGATCACGCCGACGTCCGGCTCGGCGATCGCCGTCAGCTCGGCGATCTGGCCCGGGCCGCGCATCGCCATCTCCAGCACCAGCAGCTCTGTGTCCGCCGGCGCCGCCAGCAGCGCCAGCGGCAGCCCGATCTCGGTGTTGAGGTTCTCCGGGCTCGACGCCACGCGCAGCCGCTCGCTCAGCAGCGCCGCCAGGATGTCCTTCGTCGAGGTCTTGCCCGTCGAGCCCGTGATCGCGACGACCATCGCGCCGCGCACGCGCAGCTCCCGCCGCCACGCGCGCGCGAGCGCGTGCAGACCCGCGAGCGGATCCGGATGGGAGAGCACCGCGCCGTCGACGCCGCGCGATCCGCGGTGCGCAGAGCCCGCAGAGCTCGCGGTCGCGCCGGTCGTCGCGACGGCCGCTTCGGCATGCTCCGGAGTCACCAGCACTCCCCACGCGCCCGCCGCGAGCGCCCGCTCCGCGTGCGCGCCGCCGTCCACGTTCTCGCCGCGCAGCCCCACGAACAGCTCGCCCGCCGCGAGCGTACGCGTGTCAACGCTCGCGCGCAGCGGCCCCGGCCTGCCGAGCGCGCGTGGCGCGAGCGCGCCCGACGGCGCACGCACGAGCGTCGCTCCCGCCACTGCCGTCAGGTGGCGCGCGTCCCAGTCCCTCATCTCACCCCCGCCGACGACATCGCCTCGAGCGCCGCACGCGCGACCGCGACGTCGTCGAACGGCAGCTTGCGCCCGCCCTCGAACTCCTGGCCTTGCTCGTGGCCCTTGCCCGCGATCACGACCACGTCCCCCGGCCGCGCCGCCGCGACCGCCGCCTCGATCGCCGCCGCGCGATCGGCCAGTGCGCTCAGCTCGGCCGTGACCGTCCGTTGCGCGATGCTCGCGCCGGCCTGCTCGCCCACATCGCCGGCGGCGGCCACCGCGCCATCCATGATCTCCTCGATTATCCGTTGCGGGGGCTCCGAGCGCGGATTGTCCGAGGTCACGATCGCCACGTCCG
>JASLHP010000239.1 GCA_030149625.1 Solirubrobacteraceae bacterium | reverse complement strand
AGCTTTAGCACGACGCCGACGGTGCCGGCGGCGCTGGCCTTGGCGACGCCGCGGGCGAGCAGCAGGGCTGGCGGCGTCTTCTTGTGGTGACGTGCCGCGACGGCCGGAAGCTTGCCGCCACGGAGATAGAGATCCTGCGTGATCGTCGCGGCCTGGTTGGTTCGTACGTGATCGCGGTAGCCAGACTTCAGGACGGTCTTGATCTTGGCGTGCCCGAGACCGGCGAGAGCTCCGGCCAGCGGCGTCACCAGCGGCGGCGGCGGGGCCGGCGCGGGCGGCGCCGGGCAGGTTGCGTTGGCCGGTTCGACGCGTTCGCTGACGTATGTGTAGGTGGCTTCGCCCGGGAGCGCGGATTTGAGCGACTCCGTGACCATCACGGTGGCACCGGGGGCGATCGGCGCGAGGAAGCTCCCGCCGAAGCTCGTCCCGGTCAGGGTTTTGACCTGCGCCTGAGAGAAGCCGGAGCGCTTAACTTCATGTTTCCTGGCCGACAGCAGGGTGAGCGTGATGTAGGAGCCTTCGACCGTGAAGCCGGAGGTGTTGTCGCCTTCGAAATTAGTGGAGTCGACGCACGTGCTGGGGTCGATCGTCGGCAGCCCGTCGTATACGTCGGAGCCGACGACGTGCCCGATCGGCGATTCCATTACGACCGTTTCGCCCGGCTGTGGAACCTGAGGCACACCCGCCCAGCCTTCGTCGCCTTCACTCCTGTAGACGGTCGTGCCGTTGCGAACGATCGAGACCGCGACCGACGCGCGCGGTTCGACCTTGGCGACGGTGCCCGCAACGGATTCGTACTGCGGGATCGTGTTCTCGCCCTCGGTCACTTCGAGCGTGTACTGCGTGCCATGGCTGTTCGCCCAGGCTGAGGCGGGAACGATGGCGCAGAGCAGCGTCACTGCCAGCACGCCGGCCAGCGCGTGACGAAGCCCACGGCCTTGCGCGGGACGAGGTTGTGCGCTCATCGACCAAGCCAATCGTTCGCTGACTCGCAGAGACATAGGCTCTGCCCCAAATATGGACAAGGAGCCTAGAGCTCGCCGCGGCGGAACAGCCCGGCTGGCGCCGCTAGCGGCCGCCGCCGGCCATCGCCGGCAGGATCACGAGCGTGTCGGCGTCGCCGACGGCGGTGTCGAGCCCGTCGAGCACCCGCACGTCCTCGTCGTTGAGATAGACGTTGACGTAGCGGTTGAGCTCGCCCTCGGCTGAGAACAGCTGGTCCTGCGTCGCCGGGTGATTGGCGGCGAGATCGCGCAGCACGGCGCCGACGTTCTCGCCGGAGGCGCCGACCTGCTTCTCGCCGCCGACGGACGCGCGCAGCACTGGTGGGATCTTGATCGTGGCCATGTTCGTCGCGCGCAGCCTATCCTGCCGCCGCGCAGAATGCCTCGTAATCCGGGAACACGCCCATCTCCTCGTCGGCGATCTCGTCGGGCTCGCGCGAGCAGATCGGGCACTCGGGGTCACGGTGGACCTTGACCTCTGTGAGCGTCGCTCCCAGCGCGTCATAGAGCAACAGGCGCCCGATCGCGGGCTCGCCGATGTCGAGGATCAGCTTGACGACCTCGGTTGCCTGCAGCAGCCCCATGGTGCCGGGGAGCACGCCGAGGACGCCGTTGGCGCCGCAGGAGGGCGCGAGCTCCGCCGGCGGCGGCTCGCGGAACAGGCAGCGATAGCAGGGACCGTCGTAGGGCTTGAACACCGACAGCTGTCCGTCGAAGCCGAGGATCGAAGCGGAGACGACGGGAATCCGCAGGCGCACGGTGGCGTCGTTGAGCAGATAGCGAGTGGGGAAGTTGTCGACGCCGTCGACGATCACGTCATAGCCGTCGATGATCTCCATGATGTTGGAGGCGTCGATGCGCGTCTGGTACTTGACGACGTTGACGTCGGGGTTGAGCGCGCGGATCGACTCCTCGGCGGAGTCGACCTTAGGCGTACCGACCCGTTGCGTGGAGTGGATCACCTGGCGCTGCAGGTTGGAGAGGTCGACGACATCGTCGTCGACGATGCCGAGGGTGCCCACGCCGGCCGCGGCGAGGTACAGAGCGGTGGGCGAGCCGAGGCCGCCGGCGCCGAGCAGCAGCACCTTGGCGTCCAGCAGCTTCTGCTGGCCCTCGGCGCCGATCTCCGGTATCAGCAGGTGGCGCGAGTAGCGATCGCGCTGCTCGGCGCTGAGCGCACGCGGGGTCTCGATCTCGTAGCCGCGGTCCTTCCACAGCGTGATGCCGCCGGTCATCGAGCGCACGTGCTCGTAGCCGAGGTCCTGCTCCAGCGTGCGCGCCGCGTAGGCGGAGCGGTTGCCCGACTGGCAGTAGAGGATCAGCTCGGCCGAGCGGTCGGGCGCGGCGCTCTCGATGCGCTGCTCGAGGTGGCCGCGCGGAATGCTCCTGGCGCCGGGAAGGTGCCCGGTGGCGAACTCTTCCGAGCCACGCACGTCGACGATCGTCACGCCCTCGCCGATCAGCTCGTTGACCTCGGATGGGTCGACCTCTTGTATCTGGCTCTTGACTCGGCGGAGAAGCTCCGCGCCTGACGGGCTCATTCAAAACTCCTAAACCATGGTCGGGATTCAGGGACTTCACAAAGTGTAGCGCCACGTGGCGCCGTTGCCGGCAATTCACGAGCCGCCTCGCGGGCGCTCAGGCGACGAGCAGGTAGGTGAAGCCGACGGCGCTGGGGCTGGCGGTGCGCGAGCCCTCATAGTTTGCCTTTGCCCGCCACGAGCCGACGGCGGCCGGCGCGAAGGGGATGCTCGCGAGACCACCGCTGACGAGCGCGGAGACCTTGCGGTAGAACTGCCAGCCGAACACCGGGTCGAAGCGTTCGATCACGACGCTCACGGGGCCGGATTCAGCGGGCGTGACCTTGACGTCGATGTCGAGCGCCTGACCTGGCACGGCTTTCGCGCTCGAGAATGAGATGCTCGTAGCCGTGATCGTGCGCGACTCGCGCACGAGCGTGAAGTTGCCGGAGCTGGCGCCCCGCACCGCGACGACGGCATAGTAGGTTCCGGGGCTCAGCTGATGCGTGAGCGACTGTGAGCCGCTGCCTTCGCAGTCGCATTCGATCACGTTGCCGTTGCGATCGCGCAACTGGAGCTTGAATTCGGCGGAGCTCGCAGCCGTGAGCTCGAGCGTCAGGTTGGAGTGACTCGTGACTTCCATGCGGTACAGGCGCAGCACGCGCACGCTGCGACCGCTGAGGTGACCGCGCGCGACGGCGTAATTGCCGAGCGCGATCCCAGGCGCCGTTTCGGCTGGACCCGCGGGGGCAATCTGGAGGTGGAAGCGCTGGACGCCGCGGCGCGAGAGGCGCGGGGTGAGCTCGAAGCTGTAGCGCCCGCCTTCGCCCGCTGCGGGCGTGAACAGCTTGTAGCCGCCACAGCGGATCTGCAGCAAGGACGACCCTGGACCTTCTTCTTCTTCGTTGCCGAAGGAGCTCGTGCCGGGCGCGAACAGCGCACCGCTGACGCAGCCGCCTCCGGTCTCGTTGGCAAGGCTGATCATGTAGCTGACGCCCGCGTGCAGCGTGACCGAGTACGCGGCGTTGATGTTCTGGATGCGGTCTACCCGGCCGCTGATACCGGCCGCCGGCAGTGGCGCTCCAGGCGGCCGCACGGCCGGGGTGGGCAGGAACGCTTCGAGCGTGAACTTGTCGAGCGAGGAGCCCTGCAGCGCCGCGATCCTGATGTCGTAGAGCCCGTTCTTGGCGGCCTTGAACGAGAACGACGCCTTGCCTTTGGATTCGGTCTGCTGGCAGCCGACGGAGATCAGCTGCGAGCGCACGGCATGGTAGACGTCGATCGTCGCGTCGAGCGCGCCCGACGCGGCGAGATCGAATGCGACGCGCTGGGAGGTGGGCAGACGCACGCTGTACCACACGGAATTGGCGGTCGGCACGCGGCAAGCGGATTCGCGTTCGTCGGCTTCGACGGTCGCGCCGGCAGTCGTGCCGTTGATCGAGGCGGGGAAGCCGTGGATGCTCTGAGCGTCGGCGAGCGCGTCGTTGGCCGGCTGCGGCGGAGCGCCGCTCGTCGCCACCGGCGGGGCTTCGCCCGCGGCGCTGCTCGCCGTCAAGATTGCCGCGAGCAGCACGATCGCCAAGGCGCCCACGAGCCTGCGCGCTCTCAACGTCCAGGGTGTTCCCACGCGTGCCGGCATCGTCGCGATGGTACGCGCATGACCGGCGTCTTCCGCCCACACGAAAGCGCTCTATGGAATCGTCACCCACCGCATCCAGCCGATGGCGCGCCGGCGCCGCCGCGGATGCCTCTCCCCTACTCTCCCAACATGCCCGGGCGTCTACGCAGCGCCGCGCTGCTTGCGCTTACGGCGATCGTGCTCGCGGGGGCGCTGGTCGCGGTGATCGTCGGCTCTCCGGGGTCGGGCTCATCGCGGACGGGAGCCGCCGGCAGCTCGGCGGGCCCGGAATCCGGATTCGACGGCGCGCCGTTCCCGAGCGGCATCGCGGCGCCCGACTTCAAGCTGAGCAACCAGCTCGGGCGCGACGTCACGCTCGGCGAGTACCGAGGCCGGGTGGTGTTGCTGACGTTCCTGTATTCGACGTGCGGGTCCACGTGTGTCCTGATCGCACAGCAGATCCGAGGCGCGCTCGACGAACTCGAAGAAGAACGCGTGCGGCCGCCGGTCGTGTTGATCGTCAGCGCCGACGCCGCGGCAGACTCGCGGGCGCGTGTCGCGAGCTTCCTCGCGGAAGTGTCGCTGAGCGGCCGTGTGCAGTACCTGAGCGGCTCCTCGTCACGGCTGCGAGCGGTGTGGCGTGCGTATGGCGTGAAGCCGGCGAGCGTCGGCCGCGGCGAGTTCGACGAGTACGCACAGGTGCTGCTGATCGACCCGGCGGGTGAGAAGCGCGTGCTGTTCGAGCCTGAAGAGCTGACGCCGGAAGGCCTGAGCCACGACATCGGCAGACTGGATCGAGACCGCGCTCACGCCTAGAGCGCGGGTGGCCCCTGATACCCTAGCTGCGAGGTAGGAAATCCTGCGATGATGTTCTCAACCAAGGCCGAGTACGGCGTACGCGTGATGGTCGAGCTGGCACGGCGCGCCGGCGGCGAGCCGATACCGCTTGCGGAGATCGCGGCCAACGACGGCCTGCCGCTGGCGTATCTCGAGCATCTCGTGGCGCGCCTGCGCAAGGCGGGGCTGGTGGACTCGCGGCGCGGCTCGCGCGGCGGCTACCTGCTGGCGCGCTCCCCGCAGCGGATCACGATGGCCGAGGTGGTGGAGGCGCTGGAGGGCTCGATCGCGCCGATCGAGTGCATCTCGCAGGCGGCGGACGGCTCGATCGTATGCTCGCGCGAGTCCGGGCGGGCGGGATCCGGGTCCCACGTGTGCCCGACGAAGCTGCTGTGGACGCGCGTGCGCTTCTCGATCGTGAAAACGCTGCGTGAGACTACGCTCGCCGACCTGCTGACGAGCCCCGCGCCGTCAGCCGACAGCGCGATCCCGGCCGGGCCGGCGCTGACGAGCGTGAGCGCGGCGGCGCTCGCGACGACACACCAATCATCAACCCTGACGACGGGAGCCTGACGACAGACCATGGCGGACCTAGAGATCAAAGACCTGCACGTACGCACCGAGGACCGCGAGATCCTGCGCGGCGTCGACCTGGAGATCAACCGGGGAGAGATACACGCGCTGATGGGCCCTAACGGGTCGGGCAAGTCGACGCTCGCGAACACGCTGCTGGGCCACCCCTCCTACGAGATCACGGGGGGCTCGATCACGTTCAAGGGCGAGGACATCACGGAGTCCGAGCCGCACGAGCGCGCGAAGGCGGGCCTGTTCCTGGCGTTCCAGTACCCGGTGTCGATTCCGGGGGTGTCGGTCGCGAACTTCCTGCGTATGGCGATCAACGCCAAGCGCGACGGGGCGGGCGGAGATCCAATCAATGTGAAGGAGTTCCGCACGCAGCTGCAGCACGCGATCGAGCTGCTCGACGTCGACCGCGCGTTCACTTCGCGCCATCTCAACGACGGCTTCTCGGGCGGCGAGAAGAAGCGCGCGGAGATCCTGCAGATGGCGATGCTGGCGCCGGACGTGGCGATCCTCGACGAGACCGACTCCGGGCTCGACATCGACGCGCTGCGTACGGTCGCCGAGGGCGTGCAGAAGCTGCACGACGAGCAGGGCCTGGGCGCGCTGATCATCACGCACTACCAGCGCATCCTGCACTACGTCAAGCCACAGTTCGTGCACATCCTGATGGACGGGCGGATGGTGCTGGAGGGTGGCGTCGAGCTGGTCGAACGCCTGGAGCGCGAGGGCTATGACCAGATCCGCCAGGAGGTCGGCGCGGCGGCGGCCAACGCGAGCCCTTCCACCCATGTCTGAGGCGAGCGAGGCGACGAGCAACGGCGCGAGCGCCAACGACGCCGCGGCCAACGACGTAGCTCCGATCGCGGTCAAGCCGGGCCGCCACCGCGAGGCGACCCTGTATCACGCGCTGCACGGTGCGGGCGCGGGCGACGGGCGTACGCTGGCGCAGCTGCGCGAAGCGGCGCTCGCGGCCTACGAGCGTCTCGAGCTGCCGGTGTGGCGGCGCTCGGGCTTCTGGTCGACGAGCCTGCAGAGCCTCGACCTCGACGCGCTCGAGACGAGCGTCGAGGAGCACACGATCCCGGACGTGGTGACGCGCACGCTGGCGCGGGGGCCGCGCGCGGGACGGATCGTGCAGAGCGCCGGCGCGGTCGTGCACGTCGAGCTGGACGAGACGCTGGCGCAGCGCGGCGTGATCCTTTGCTCGTTGGAGCAGGCGTTCGCGCAGCACCCGGAGCTCGTGTCGCGGTGGTACTCCAAGCGCCTGCCGCTCGACCGCCACAAGCTGGAGGCGGCAAACGCGGCGCTGTGGACGGGCGGCGCGTTCCTGTACGTGCCGCGCGGCGTGACCGTGGAGGAGCCGTTCGAGATCGTCTACGCGATCGACCGTCCGGGCGTGGCGCAATACGGGCGCACGCTGATCGTGGGCGGTGAGACGAGCGAGTTCCGCGTACACGAGTACGACCTAGCGGAGAGCTTCGCGGACGGCGGCCAGGCGCTGCACGCAGGCGCGTTCGAGCTGTACCTGCAGGATGGCGCGCGCTGCCGTCTGGCGCAGTACCAGGACTGGAGCCTCGCCCGCCCGGGCGAGGTGTTCGACGTCTCGACGCGCTTGGTGGGCGTCGGCCGCGACGCGTACTGCCACTGGTTGCCGGCGCTGTTGGGCGGCCATCTGGTGCGTCAGCATCTGGAGCTGGCGATCATGGAGAAGGGCGGCGACATGGCGTTTCGCGGCGTGTTCTTCGCGGAGGAGCACGAGCACCTGGACGTGTTCGCGGTGGACCTGCACGAGACGGGCCCATCCGGCGGCGACGTGCACTGGCGCGGGACGGCGACGGGCGAGAGCCGCGCGAGCTTCGAGGGCCTGATCCAGATCGAGCCGGGCGCGCAGCAGACGCACACGTACCTGCAGATCCACACGATGATGCTGTCGCCGAAGGCGCGCCTGGACGCGATCCCGTCGGTGCTGGTGTCGGCGGACGACGTGTCGGCGTCGCACGGCGGCACCGTCGGCGAGCTGGACGAGACGGCGATCTTCTACATGCAGACGCGCGGCCTGGACCGCGCGGCGGCGGTGCGCGTGATCGTCGAGGGCTTCTTCGAGCCGTTGATCTCCGAGCTGCAGGACGAGCAGCTGGAGGAGCTAGTGCGCACGCGGATCGAGGGCAAGCTGGCGGCGGCGCGCGCGGACATCGAGGCGTATGCCACGAGTCGCTGAGAACGACGTCTTGACGGGGACTCCCTGCGGGAGTCTTGCTGGGTCGCGGCGCGTCCGCGCGGGAGCGTCGTCGCGGTGAGCGGCGCGGCTGCGCTCGCCGGCGGCCTCGACGTGCGCGCGGACTTCCCGATCCTCTCGCGGAGCTTCGGCGCGCGGCCGCTCATTTATCTGGACTCGGGCGCGACGTCACAGAAGCCGCGGGTCGTGATCGACGCGCAGGCGGAGCACCTGCGCAGTCATAACGCGAACGTGCATCGCGGCGTATACGCGCTGGCTCAGGAGGCG
>JASLHP010000168.1 GCA_030149625.1 Solirubrobacteraceae bacterium | reverse complement strand
GTGGCCGATCGCCGCGCCAGTCGTGCGTATCGATCGACCAGCTCACGAGCCGCAGACCGGCCTGCGCGGCCACGCGCACGCTCCCGTCGGTGCGGATTCCCCACGGTGCCCGCCACAGCCGTGGGCGCACGTCCACTGTGGCGAGAGCTTCGAGCGCCATTTCGGTGTCGAGCCGTAGTCCTGCTTCGGTGAGCTCGGTGTGACGGACGTGGCGGTCACAGTGCAGCTGGATCTCGTGGCCGGCGGCGAGCACGGCGCGGGCGAGCTCAGGGTGGGCGCGTACTCGTTCGCCGACCATAAAGAACGTCGCCGTGACCTCGCAGCGGGCGAGCTGCTCCAGCACGCGCGGCGTCCACGTCTCGTCGGGGCCGTCGTCGAAGGTGAAGCTCAGGGCACACCGTCGCCGCGCGTGCGCGCTCTGCTCCATGGTGGCCAGGCCAGTGGCGGTCGTGCCGCTCACGACTGGTCGTGGTACTCGCGCAGGAACCCCTCGAACAGGCGGCGGTGGCCCTCCTCGTCGTGCAGGATCGCGATCGCCGCGTCGTCGCCGACGGGATCGGGCTCCTGGGTCGCCATCCAGTACGCCCTGGTGAGCATCTCGACGATCCGCTCGCGCTCCTCGCGGGCGTCCTCGGCGAGAACGCCGTTGCTGCTCTTTGTCGCTGACATGGCGGCCTCCCGTTGCTGACGGTTTCGGTAGTCGCTTACCCCATCGCGGCGTGACGCAACCCGCGGGACGCGACCCGTTGGGCGCGAGATACATCGCTTGGCTCGTGTTCGGCCTGGCTGTGGTCGGCGGTGCGCTCGCGCTCACGGGGGCGGCGTTTTCCCTCACCGGGCGCCGGGTAGCCAAGAACACGGATGCCTCGAGGCCGCCCCCACACCGTGAAGTCCTCTGACCAGCCGCCCCAACCCGCGCCGCCCGAGCGGGGGCTCGCCGCGGAGGACCGCGAGCGCGCGGTGGCGAGGCTGAACACGAGCGCAGCAGCAAGACTGAGATAGACGGCCCGAGGCCGAGTAGAACGTGAACGGCGAGAACCGCCACGAGACGCAGCTGGAGCGACTTGACCGCAACTTGGAGGAGCTCACGGGCGAGCTGAGAGTTGTCGTCACCGGCGTGCAGGTCCTCTTCGCGTTTCTGTTGATCGTCCCGTTCAACACGGGGTTCGCGCATGTCCGCGATTTTGAGCGGACCGTGTATTTCGTGACATTGGTGTTGGCTGCGCTGGCGGCGGTGTGCACGATCGCGCCGTCGGCTGAGCATCGCTTCCTCTTCCGCCATGACGACAAGCAGCACATCGTGTTCAGCTCGAACCGGGTGGTGATCGCTGGTCTCGCATGCCTGGCGCTGGCTATGTGCGGCTGTCTGCTGCTCGTCACGACCAAGCTGTTTGGTTTGACGACGGGCGTCGTGACGGCGTCGCTGGGCGCCATCCCGTTTGCGTTGTTGTGGTTCGCGCTGCCGCTGAGGAGGCTGCGGACGCTAGAGAAGCGCGGCAGCTCGGCGACCGATCGGATGGAGGCGTGAGATCGCACGGTTGAGGCGCAGTAGCTGCGCGGCGCCGGGCATCGCGCGCCGGCGGCGTGGTCGCGGCTTTGGGTACCTGGACCCCGACGGTGAGCGTGTCGACGATCCCGAGGTGCTGAAGCGGATCTCAGAGCTTGCGATCCCGCCTGCGTGGCGGGACGTGTGGGTGTGTCTGGACCCGCTCGGGCATCTGCAGGCTACTGGCATCGACGCCGCGGGCCGCAAGCAGTATCGCTATCACGAGCGTTGGCGTGCTCACCGCGACCGGCGCAAGTTCGACTCGATGGTGGCGTTTGGGGCCGCTTTGCCGCGGCTACGACGGCGCGTAGCGCGCGACTTGAGGTTTCCGGACGCCGGCGGACGTGTCGAGATCGCGCAGTTGACTGAGCGACGGGTGCTGGCGTTGGCCGTGAGGCTGCTGGACGTCGGGTTTTTCCGCATCGGCTCGGAGGATTACGCGGAGCGCAACGAGTCCTATGGGCTGACGACGATGCTGCGCGAGCATGTGAGCGTCGGCAGACGCGAGCTGGTCTTCGACTTCCCCGCCAAGTCAGGGCAGCGCCGCATACAGGCGATCGCCGATCCGGACGCGTTGGCGATGCTCGCCGCGCTGAAGCGGCGGCGCGGCGGCTCACACCTGTTGGCTTACCGTGCCGAGGATGGCTGGCGGGAGCTGAGTGCGGAGGCGGTGAATGCTTACCTGAAGCGTTTTTCGGGCGGCGACTTCACCGCTAAGGACTTTCGCACCTGGAACGCTACGGTCCTCGCCGCGGTCGCGTTGGCCGGCGCCGAGGAGACTCAGGGGCGCGCCGCACGAGAGCGGGAGGTCAAACAGGCGGTCAAGACCGTCGCCGCGTACCTGGGCAACACGCCGGCTGTGTGCCGTGCCTCATATGTGGACCCGAGGGTGATCGACCGCTTCCAGGCTGGCGTGACGATCGCTGAGACGATCGGTCGCGCCGGCCCGGACCTGGGCAAGGCAAAGGTCCGAGCGCGGGTGGAGAGCGCCGTGCTCGAGCTGCTCGAGGACGCCGGCGACAGCGACTGAGCCGTTCGGCCGCGGCGAGCGCTCGTGTCGCTGCCGGCGGGCAGGAAACGGCCGACGACGAGCCGCACTGAGTGACGTGACCGTTCTCTGCCTCAGCGTGAACCCGGTCCCGGTGGGCTCCGCGGCGAGCTGCCGTCCGTACCTCTACGCGCGCCCGCGAACGAGACCAGCGAAGCCACCGAGCACGTGCGCTTGGACGCCGGACATACGCGAGAGCGCTTCGTCGGCGTCCGCAAGGATCGCCGCCGCGCCACCGGGCGCGCTCGCGGCCTCCTGCGCAAATGCCGCGACGAAGCCCTCGACGGCGCGACGATCGACCTCGACGTGAAACTGCAGTCCCCAGGCGACGTCGCCGACGCGAAAGGCCTGGCTCTCGTAGAGACTCGTCGCGGCGATGTGCGCAGCGCCGGCCGGCAGCTCGAAGGTCTCGCGGTGCCAATGAAGCACGGGGATCTCAGCGGCGAGCGCACCGAACAGCGGGTCCTCGGCGGCTTCGGGCGTCAGGCTGACGGAGCCCCAGCCGACCTCGGCCTCGGCCCCGACGCGGATGCGAGAGCCAGCCGCGACGGCGAGCAGCTGCGCGCCGAGGCACACCCCGAAGATCGGACGCGCACGCTCCAGCGCATCGGCGATCAGCGCGAGCTCGGCCTGCCGGCTGGGAAAGCCCTCGTCCGAGCCGGCGGACATCGGGCCGCCGAGCACCACGAGAGCGTCGTAGGAGCCGAGTGTCGCCGGCGGAAGCTCGCCGCGCTGTGTGTGGAGGACCCGCATCTCGCAACCGTGCTCGCGCAAGGTCTCGCCAAGCAGCGCCGGCCCCTCGGGCTCGGCATGCTGGATCGCTAGAGCTTCGGGCATCTCGCGGGTCAGCCTAGTGAGCGTCACGCAGCGCTGCCGTGGCGCCGCCGCTGGCTTTCGCGGCATGCGGGGAGATGCGGAGGGCCCGCATCTCCCCGGCTTCGGGAAGCGTCGTGCCTGGGGCTACAGCACGACTTCGAAGTTGCTGCTCTCGTTGTCGAGCACGGTCGCGTCGCCGCTGAAGGTGCCGTTGGTGAAGTCGAAGCTGCCCGCGATGTCGTGTGGCGCATCGTCGGATTCGACCTTGATCGCGGCTGCCGTCTGATCCTCGACCTTCGTGCTGACGGCGCTCGATCGCGACGCGAGCGTCTGTCCTTCGTACTGGACGAGGTCGATGCCGATGTCGCCGCTGCCGTTGATCGTGTCCTTGCTGAGCAGCGCCTTGCCCTGTTCGAGCACGAACCCCTCGTAGCGGTTGCTCGTCAGGGTGTCCTTCGTGAACGTCACCTCCGGCGAGGACGGCTGGGTCGCGCTCGTCGAGTCGTAGTAGGCGCCGATGTCGTTCTCCTCGATCGTCGAGCTCGAAACGCTCGAGCCGGCGGCGGCGCCGTAGAACAGCACGCCCGTCGCCTGTTCTTCGAGGTCCGACGGCGTGCAGACGCCGGGGTAGTCGCACTCGTTGCCGGAGACCGTCGAGGACTTGACGGTGCCCTGCGCGCCATACGCGATCTCGACGCCGTTCTGGGCGATGTACGGAGTCGGCCCTTCGCCGGTGATCGTCGAGCCGGTGATCGTCAGCGTCGATCCTGCGCCCCTGGCTGTGGGGCCGTTCTTCTCGTAGCCGGACACGTCGATGTCCTTGAGCGTGGCGTGACCGACCTCAGCCGGGGTTTTCAGGCCGACCGCGATCGCGACGCCGTGCTGGCAGCCCTTGAAGTCGTTCAGGCTGGTGCTCGCGCCATCGATGACCGTGTCTGTGGCCTTGAGCGTGCCGCCGCCCGCGACGAAGATGCCGTTGAATCCGTCCGCGCAGGTTTCCAGAGGCACGACCGCGTCGACGTCGAGACCGGTGATGGTGACGGTCGCGGACGTGCAGATCGACACCTCGTCGATCTGCACGAGCCCATCCAGCGTGTCGCAGCTCGTCGCCGATTCGGCGGGAACAGGAGGCATCGTGACCGTCGCCGTCCCGGGTCCGCTGGCCGCGCTCAGCTTGACGGGGCCAGTGATCGTCAGCTGTTCGGTGTACGTCCCGGGGCAAACGCTGATCTTCGCGTTCGGCGCCGCTTCGATCGCCGTCTGGATGTTGCTGTAGTCCGGCTGGGCGCAGCTGCGCCCGCCGTTGACGACGGGTGCGGCGTTCGATACGTAGAGCGTTGCGGCGGACGCGTCCGCGGCGCCGGCCATGGCGAGCGCGATGCCGAGCCCCAGACAGGCGGGGACGAGCTTCGCACGAAGTGCTCGTGTGAACACGTGTTCTCCTTTGTGTGTTGACTGGTCAGCCACCCGCGCGAGGCCGCGCCCTCGAGCTCGGGTAGACGTGACGCTTGCCGCTCCAGTCCGGCCGCGCCACACTTCGCGATCATTCCAGATGAGCGGCTCCGCGAGCGGGCGCGTCTCGAAATCGTCACACGGGTAGAGTCTGCGTGTGACCTTGGTGCTGATCACGGGAGCCACGCGCGGCATCGGCCAGGCGGCGGCGATCGCGCTCGCACGCCAGGGCGCCGAGCTGGCGCTCGTCGGCCGCGAGCCCGAGCGCGTCAAGGCGGTCGCGGCGCAGGCGCGCGCGGCCGGCACGGGCGCGCCCGTGCACGAGCACGTCGCCGATCTGACGCTGATGTCCGAGGTGCGAGCGCTCGCCGACGAGGTCTCGGCGAGCTATGAGCGGATCGACGTGCTCGCCAATAACGCCGGCGCGTTGTTCAGCTCGCGCAAGGAGACCTCTGAGGGCTTCGAGCGCACGTTCGCGCTGAACCACCTCGCGCCGTTCCTGCTGACGAACCTGCTGCGGCGGCGTTTGAACGGGAGTCGCGTCGTCACGACGGCTTCGGATGCGCACGAGTCCGGGCGGCTCGACCTCGAGGATCTGCAATCGCGTGACGGCTACGCGGCGATGCGCGTCTACGGCACCTCGAAGCTCTGCAACGTGCTCTTCACGCGCGAGCTCGCGAAGCGCGCGCCGGAGCTGCGTGCCAACTGCTTTCATCCGGGCGTGGTGCGTACGGGCTTCGGCAAGAACGAGAACGGGATCTGGAAGGTGCTGACGACGCTCGGCGCGCCGTTCTTCCGCACGCCCGAGCGCGGCGCGCGCTCGCTCGTGTGGCTCGCCTGCTCCGAGCAGGCGGCGGATCTCACGGGCGAGTACGTACAGGACGAGCGGGTGCGCGAGCCGAGCGCGCAGGCGCGGAATCCCACGCTCGCCGAGGATCTGTGGGAGCGCAGCGCGGAGCTCGTGGGAATGTCCGCCGACACGCGGGTCTGAGGCGGACGAGCAAGTGATCTGCTCGCCGGCGTGCTGTCCCGCGAAAGCCTGAGGCGATGCTCGGCCTGCCCGACGAAGTGCGCGCGTGCCTGTTCGACCTCGACGGCGTTCTCACACAGACAGCCAAGGTGCACGCGGCGGCGTGGAAGCGGGCGTTCGACGAGTTCCTGCGCAAGCGCGCCGACGCGGGCGGCGAGGAGTTCGTCGCGTTTGACGAGGTTGAGGACTACGACGAGTACGTCGACGGCAAGCCGCGCGAGGACGGCGTGCGCTCGTTCCTGGCCTCGCGTCGGATCGAGCTTCCGGAGGGCGGGCGCGACGACACGCCGGACGCGGCGTCGGTGCACGGCCTCGCCAACCGCAAGAACGAGATCGTGCTCGCGATGATCCGCGAGGACGGTGTGCGGGCATATGAGGGCTCGGTGCGCTATGTGCACGCGGTCCGCGACGCCGGTCTCCCCCGCGCGGTCGTCTCCTCGAGCGCCAATGCCCACGACGTGCTCGCGGCCGCGGGCATCGCTGACCTGTTCGACGCGGTTGTCGACGGCGTGCGCGCCGAGCGCGAGCACCTGCGTGGCAAGCCCGCGCCGGACACGTTTCTGGCGGGCGCGCGAACGCTCGGCGTCGAGCCGGCGGCGGCGGCGGTGTTCGAGGACGCGCTCGCGGGCGTGCGGGCGGGCCGCGCCGGCGACTTCGGCTGCGTGGTCGGCGTCGATCGCGCCGGGCAGGCGCAGGCGCTGCGCGAGCACGGAGCGGATGTAGTGGTCGACGATCTCGCCGAGCTGCTCGAGGCGCGGTGACGCTCGCGGGTCGCGAGTCGCGAGCGGCAGCGGGCATCGGGGGTGCTCCATGATCCGCCAGTCGGCCTTCCCGGCCGAGCCGTGGGCGGTGCGCGAGACGAGCCTGGAGCTCGAGCACCTGGCGCAGACGGAGTCCGTGTTCGCGCTCGGCAACGGGCACATCGGGCTGCGCGGCAACCTCGACGAGGGCGAGCCTTTCGGGCTGCCCGGCACCTACCTCGCGGGGTTCTGCGAGGCGCGCCCGCTGCAGTCCGCGGAGGCCGCGTACGGCCAGCCGCAGGCCTCCGAGACGGTGCTCAACGTCACCAACGGCAAGCTCATGCGGCTGCTCGTCGACGACGAGCCGCTCGACATCCGCTATGGCGAGCTGCGCGTTCACGAGCGCGCGCTTGACCTGCGCGCGGGGGTGCTGAGCCGCAGCGTCGAGTGGGTGTCGCCGACGGGGCGCGCGGTGCGCGTGCGCACGACGCGGCTCGTGTCGTTCTCGCAGCGCGCGGTCGCCGCGATCCTGTACGAGGTCGAGCCGATCGAGGAGCGCCTCGCGGTGGTCGTGCAGTCCGAGCTCGTCGCCAACGAGCCGCTGCCCGATCCCGGCGGGGACCCGCGGGCCGGCGCCGCGCTGCGCTCGTCGCTGCGCGCCGAGCACGTCGACGGCGAGGGGCAGCGAGCGATCCTCGCCCATGCGACCGCGGCCAGCGACCTGACGATGGCGGCCGCGATGGATCACGTGATCGAAGCGCCTTCCGGTGAGGAGACGAAGCTCGAGACGCACCCGGACATCGCGCGCCTGGCCGTGGCCTGCGAGCTCGAGCCGGGACAGAGGTTGCGGATCGTCAAGCTGCTCGCCTATGGATGGTCGGCGAAGCGCACCGTGGCGGCGCTGCGCGATCAGGTCTCGGCGGCCCTCGCGGGAGCGCGCAGAACCGGCTGGCGGGGGCTGCTCGACGAGCAGCGCGCGTATCTCGATCGCTTCTGGGAGCGTGCGGACGTCGAGATCGAGGGCGATGCCGCGCTCCTGCAGGCGGTGCGCTTTGGGCTGTTCCACGTGCTGCTGGCGGGCGCGCGCGGCGAGCAGCGCGCGATCGCGGCGAAGTGCTTGACCGGGCCTGGATTCGACGGCCAC
>JASLHP010000102.1 GCA_030149625.1 Solirubrobacteraceae bacterium | reverse complement strand
TTTCAGGGGGACGAAGCTCTGGGCGCTGTTCTATCAGGGAAGTGCCCGCCGAGATGGGCGGCAAACAGCTGTGCCCATCCCTTGGTACGAGCCGAACGGTTAGGCTGCTGGCATGACCGGAACGGTGACCGGACGACCCGGCAGGCCCGCCGCGGCCAGCCGTGAGGACGCGATCGCGCTCGCCCGCCGGCGTTTTCTGAAGGGAGAGCGCGTCGACGTGCAGGCGATCGCGCGCGAGGAAGTGCTGTGTGGCGAGCTTGAGCGCCGCCTCTCGCGTGGAGGCCGCTGGACGGCCGGGGCGACCGGTGAGCACCGGGGTCATGCCCTTAGCCTATTCTCCGGCCGCGCTCGCGGGCACGGATAGACGTCGCTGTACGCGGGTAAAGACGATCTGGCGAGACTCGCGGTCCGGCCAACGGCGATCCTCGCCTTTGGCGGTCCTCGCCTTTGATAGAACAGCGAGCACCGACCGAACTTCGACGCACACTCGAAAAGGAGCCAGCACATGGCCTACTCCGTACCGCCGCTTCCATACGCCTACGACGCGCTCGAGCCGCACATCGACAAGGCGACGATGGAGTTCCACCACGACAAGCACCACCAGGCGTACGTCGACAAGGCGAACGCCGCGCTGGAGGGCACCGAGTGGGCAGACAAGCCGGTGGAGGAGGTTCTCAAGAACCTCGACAGCCTCGGCGACAAGAAGGGCCCGGTCAAAAACAACGGCGGCGGGCACTACAACCACACGCTGTTCTGGGAGAGCATGAGGGCGGGTGGGAATCAATCGAGCGGCGAGCCGAGCGGCGCGCTGGCCGACGCGATCGCTTCGACGTTCGGCTCGTTCGCGGACTTCCAGGCGAAGGTCAAGGAGACGGGCGTCAACCAGTTCGGCTCCGGCTGGTCGTGGCTCGTGAAAGACGGCTCCGGCCTCGCCGTAGTCGGCTCGGCCAACCAGGACAACCCGATCTCCGACGGCAAGACGCCGCTGCTCGGCGTCGACGTGTGGGAGCACGCCTACTACCTCAAGTACCAGAACCGCCGCCCCGACTACCTCGACGCATGGTGGAACGTCGTCGACTGGTCGAAGGTCGCCGAGCGGTTCGACGCGGCGAGCTGAGTCTCAGCGACTGAAGCGCCGGCCGGCGACGGGCGACACGGACTCGTCGAGCACCACGCCGGCCGGCTCCCCTTCACCGGGACCGGCGAGCATCGACTCGAGCACGGCGCCGGCGCTTTCGTCCTCCTGCGCCGCGGCCGCTTCGAGCGCGGCGATGCGCTCGGGTGTCATCGCGGTCGAGTCCTCGTTGGCGGCGAGCCATGCGCGCGCGTCCGCGGCGGCGGCCTCATCGCGCTGGACGTTCTTGCCGGCCGCTTAGTAACGGTCGATCTCCTTGAACAGCTCATCGACGAGCTGCTCGGTGCGAACCTTCTTCAGAGGCTCGCCCTTCGAATAGATCATGCCCATGTCTTTGGCGCCGGTGATGCCGAAGTCCGCGTGGCGCGCCTCGCCGATGCCGTTCACCGCGCACCCCAGCACGGACACCTCGATCGGGTCCTCGTACGCTTCCAGGCGCCGCTCGACCTCGGCGACGACGCTGTCCATGTCGAACTGCAACCGGCCGCACGTGGGGCAGGCGATCAGGTCAGGGCCACGCTCGCGCAACTTCAGCGCCTTGAGGATCTCCCAGGCGACCTTGACCTCTCCCTCGGCGTGAAACGTGGACAGCGAGATCCTGATCGTGTCGCCGATGCCGTCGGCGAGCAGCGTGCCGAGCCCGACGGCGGACTTCAGCGAACCCGACCACTTGGTGCCCGCCTCGGTGACGCCGAGGTGCAGCGGATAGGGGATTTTCTCCGAGAGCAGGCGGTTGGAGGCGATCGTGTTCGGCACGGAGGTCGACTTCATCGAGACCTTGAAGTTGTCGAAGTCGAGGCTCTCCATCAGCTGCACGGTCTCGATCGCCGCGGTGACGAGCGCCTCCACCGGGTTGTCGTACTCGAGCTGACGCAGATGCTTGGGCAGCGAGCCGGAGTTGACGCCGACACGCAGCGGCGTGCCGCGTTGCTTGGCCAGCGCGATTACCTCCGCGACCTTCTCGGCGCCACCGATGTTGCCGGGGTTGAGCCGCACGCAATGCGCCCCGGCCTCGATCGCCTTGAGCGCGAGCGTGTGGTTGAAGTGGATGTCCGCGATCACCGGGATCGGCGACTGTGCCACGATCGTCTTCAACGCCTCCGCGTCCTGCTCGCGAGGAACGGCGACGCGCACGATGTCGGCGCCCGCGTCTGCGACCGTGCGGATCTGATCCATCGTCGCCCCGAGGTTGGCCGTCTCGGTCTTGGTCATCGTCTGCACCGCCACGGGCGCGCCACCGCCGACCGCGACGGCTCCCACGTGGATCTGCCGCCTGGAGGCCATAGGCTGATTCTACGATGCCCGACGTCTACGCCACCGCACACGGTCCGCTCGCGCGCCTCGCGGGTCCACTGGCGAGCCGCGCGCGCGCGGCTCGCCACGAGCGCTTCTTCGCGCTCGCGCGCCTGGCATCGGACGCACGCGTGCTCGACGTCGGCTGCGGCGTGCTGGGACTGCGCGCGTTCGAGCCGGAGCTGGACATCACGGGAGTCGACCTGCGCGAGCACCCGAGCTACCCGGGCCCGTTCGTGCGCGCCGACCCCGCCGCGGGCCTGCCGTTCGCCGATTGCGAGTTCGACCTCGCGTACTGCTCGAGCGTGATCGAGCACGTGCTCCCCGAGCGCCGCGCCGCGTTCGCCGCCGAGCTGCGGCGTGTGGCGCGCGGCTGGTTCGTGCAGACGCCGGCGCTGTCGTTCCCGATCGAGCCGCACTCGTTGCTGCCGGGAGCCCACTGGCTGCCGGAGCGCCTGCGCAGACCCTATTGGCGTCTCGGCGCCACGGGCGGATGGGAAGCGATCTCGCTGCTCAGCCGCGGCGAGCTGGAGTCGCTGTTCGGTCCCGCACGAGCCGAGCGCGTCGGGCCGCTGGTCAAGAGCTGGGTGTGCGTGCGCCCGCCGGCCGGCCGAGCGCGGCAAGTCGACGAGCGCCACGATCCGTCTTGCGCTCGATGAGCGCCGCGATGCGTCCGGCGCGACGAGCCGGTCTCAGCCGCCGAGGCGGCCGATGTCGTTGCTCAATCCATTGATCACGAGGAATGCCAGCAGGACGATGCCAACGGAGCTGAAGCGGTACATGGCAGCGAGCGAGACGCGCCGTCCGCGCAGCTTCTCGGCGAGCGACCACAAGATGTGCCCGCCGTCGAGCGGCAGGAATGGGAACAGGTTGAAGACCGCGAGGATCAGCGAGATGAACCCGGCGAACACGAGCGCATAGCCAGCGCCCGCGACGACGCTTTCGTGCGCGATCTCGGTGATGCCGACGACGCTGTGCAGCTGCTTGCGGACCTTCGAGCTCGTGAACGCCTTGCCGATGTTCGTGATCATGCTCGTCGTCGTCGTCCACATCTCGCGCGCGGCAAGGCCGGCGGCGGCCAACACACCAACCGGCTTGACGGCGGCGCCGAAGTCGAAGCCGATCAGCATCCGCCCGAGCGCCTTGTCGTAGCGAGGGCGAATCGCGAGCGTCAGCCGGCGTCCGGCGCGGCTGATCGTGAGCCGCACTGGCGTATTCGCTCGGCAGCCGTTGACGGGGGTGCCCACGCACCGATGCGAGTCGACGGCCCTGATCGTCGTCTCGACGCTCGCGCGGCGGCCGTCGACCGCGACGATGCGATCGCCGCGGTGCAGCACGCCATCCGCGGGCGCGCCCGGCTCGATCGCCGCGACTGACGCGCTGGGCTGCAGCGTGTGAATCGAGCCGTTGAGGTTTTCGAGCGTGGAGGCGCCGTCGAGGCTGCCCGACGCGAGGATCGCCCAGAACAGCCCGAACGCGATCAGCAGGTTGACGCCGGGTCCCGCGAGGATCACCACGATCCGCTTCCACGGCGCCTGGTTGTAGTAGGCGCGCCTGGCGACCTCGGGCTCGAGCGCGCCGATCTCTTCGGGGCTCATGCCGGTGATCTTCACGTAGCCGCCGAGCGGGATCGCGCCGATCCCGTACTCGGTCTCGCCCCTGCGAACGCTCACGAGCGTTGGCGGGAAGAAAAGCGAGAAGCGCTCGACGCGCATCCCCACGGCCTTGGCGGCGAGGAAGTGCCCGAGCTCGTGCAACACGATCAGGAGCATGAAGCCGACTAGCGCGATGGCCCAATCCATGCGCCTCAGTGTAGGCGGGCCTAGGCGAGACTCGCGACGGTCTCCCCGGCGAGGTCGCGGGCGCGCCGGTCCGCCTCGTACAGCGACTCGAACGAGCGCACCGATTCGCTGCCCAGCTCGGCGAGCGTACGCTCGATCACCTCAGAGATCTCGAGGAACCGCAGCCGTCCCTCGAGGAAGGCGTGCACGGCGATCTCGTTGGCGGCGTTCAGCACACACGGCGCTGTGCCGCCCTCGCGTGCCGCCGCGCCGGCGAGCCGCAGGCACGGGAACGCCTCGAGGTCGACCGCCTCGAAGCTCAGCTCGCCGACGGCCGCGAGGTCGAGCGCGGAGATCGGCAGCCGTACGCTCTCGCCACCGTGCAGCGCATAGGAGATCGCGATGCGCATGTCGGGCGGCCCGAGATGCGCGAGCATCGCCCCGTCGCCGAGCTGCACGATGCCGTGCACGAGCGACTGCGGGTGCACGACCACGTCGATGCGCTCATACGGCGTGCCGAACAGGTGATGAGCCTCCATCAGCTCGAGACCCTTGTTCATCAGCGTCGCCGAGTCGATCGTGATCTTGCCGCCCATCGCCCAGGTGGGGTGCGCGAGCGCCTCCGCGACCGTCACCTCGGCGAGCTGCTCGCGACGTCGCCCGCGAAACGGGCCGCCGCTGGCCGTGATCGTAATGCGCTCGACAGCGCCCGGCGGCTGCCCGGCGAGCAGCTGGTGAAGCGCGGTGTGCTCGGAGTCGACGGGCACGATCTGCGCGCCCGTGGCTTCGGCGAGCGCCGTCACGAGCTCGCCGCCGACGACGAGCGACTCCTTGTTGGCGAGCGCCAGGTCGATGCCCTCGCCGAGCGCAGCCACCGTCGGTCCAAGGCCGGCAGAGCCGACGAGCGCGTTCAGCACGAGGTCCGCACCCGACTCCACGACGAGCTTCACCAGCCCGTCGGCGCCGCGGAGCACCTCGCCGTCGGTCCACGCCTCCGACGCGCGCGCCGCCGCGTGTCGATCGCCGAGCCCGATCCGCGCGACGCCGTGCGCGCGCGCCTGCTCGAGCAGCGCCTCCCATGAGCGTCCGGCGGCGAGCCCCACGACTTCGAGCTCCTCGCTGCGCTCGCAGACGTCGAGCGCCTGCGTGCCGATCGAGCCGGTCGAGCCGAGGATCAGCAGGCGCTTACGCATGGACATAGGCTGCCCACACGTAATAGCTGATGACGGCCGCGAACAGCACCGCGTCGAGCCGGTCGAGCGCGCCTCCATGCGCGCCGAACAGCCCGCCCGAGTCCTTGGTGCCGGCCTCGCGCTTGACGAACGACTCGAACAGGTCGCCGACGGGCGCGATCAGCGCGACGCCGAGGCCGAGGACCAGCGCGTGGGTCCCGGGCAGCCATTCCTGATAGCGCCCGGCGATCCACACCCCCAGCACCGCGAACAGCATGCCCGCCAGCAATCCCTCGACGGTCTTGTTCGGCGAGATCGAGGGCGCAAGCGGACGCCGGCCGAAGGTGCGCCCGCCGAGGTAGGCGCCGGTGTCGCCGAGGAACGTGCCGACGGCGATGTCGATCACGATACCGAGCCCGTGCGGCAAACCGCGCAGCATCACGGCGTGCGCGAGCGCGAAGCCGATCCAGTAGATCCCCAGGAGCGTGACCGCGATGCCGCCGACAGATGGCCGCGGCTGGAGCAGCGTCAGGCCAAACACGAGCGGCACCGCGGCGACGGCGACCAGCAGTACCTGAAACTGGTCTCCGTACTGAGCCGCCGTGAGCAGCCCTGCGAGCGCGACGAAGCCGGCCAGGCGCGCCGGCTGCGCGCGCGCGTACATCCCGTACAGCTCGTGCAGGCAGATCGCCCCGAGCACGGCCATGCCCAGCGTGAACACGATCCCGCCTTCGACGATCAAGAACAGCGCGACGGCGATCGCGGGAATCGCCGCCAGCACGCGTGCGCTCAGGTCCGAGCGAGGCTCGCGCGACCGTCGCCGTGCGCGCGAGGCGCGCCGCCCGATCGCGCGCCGCCGCGCGGCCTGCGGGTCCAGGGCCCGCGCCGTGCGTGCGCCGTGAGGAGTGTGCGGACCGCTCGACATCGGAGCCCTCAGCGCCCGCCGAAACGCCGCCGCCGCTCTGCGAACTGCGCGAGGCACTGCTCCAGCGCCTCGCGCGTGAAGTCCGGCCAGAGCTCGTCGCGGAAGACAAGCTCCGAGTAAGCAGACTGCCACAGCAGATAATTGGACAGGCGCCGCTCGCCGCTCGTACGGATGATCAGGTCAGGATCGTGCATCTCCGGCGCGTACAAGCAGGCCCGAAACTGCTCCTCGTCAGATTCGAGAGCGAGGAGCCCGGCCGAAGCGTCGAGACGCTCGCCCTCGGCTCGCAACCCCGATTCGGCCGGGCGGCCTTCGGCCAGACGGGCCGCCCGCTTGGCCGCAAAGCGCTGCGCCGCGTCGATGATCTCCGCGCGGCCGCCGTAGTTGAACGCCACGAACATCGTGATCGTGGCGTTCGCGCGCGTCAGCTCTTCGGCCCAGCGCATCTGCTCTGTGAGACGCTCGCCGATGCCCTCGCGGCGACCGATGAAGCGCATGCGCACGCCCTCCTCGTGCAGCTCAGGCGTCTCCTCGGCGATGCGCCGCGAGAACATCTCCATCAGCCCCTGCACCTCCTCCGCGGGGCGCGACCAGTTCTCGGTCGAGAACGAGTACACGGTGAGCTCCTCGACGCCGAGCTCAGCCGCATCGCGCAGCCGCGCCTTGACGTTGTCCGCGCCGGCGCTGTGGCCGTCGTTGACCGGCAGACCCCGCGCCCGCGCCCAGCGTCCGTTGCCGTCGGTGATGATCGCCACGTAGCGCGCCGCGACGGGTTCCCCGGCGGCGGGCATCAGACTGCGAGGATCTCCTCTTCCTTGCTCTTGAGCGCGCCGTCGAGCTCGCCGATGCGTCCGTCGGTCAGCTTCTGCAGCTCGACCTCCGCCCGGTGCTCGTCGTCGGAAGAGGCTTCGCCCTCAGCCTTCAGCTCCCGCAGATGCTGCATCGTGTCGCGGCGTACGTTGCGCACCGCCACACGGCCCTCCTCGGCGAGATTGCGTACGATCTTCACGAGCTCGCGACGGCGCTCTTCGGTCAGCTCGGGGACGACCAGGCGCACGACGCTGCCGTCGTTGGACGGCGTGAGGCCGACATCGGACTCGTTGATGGCCTTCTCGATCGCCTTGATTGAGGATTTGTCATACGGCTGCACGCTGAGCAGCCGCGCTTCCGGCGCGGAGATCGTGGCGAGCTGGTTGAGCGGGGTCATCGCGCCGTAGTAGTCGACGACGATCCGGTCCAGCAGCGCCGGGCTCGCGCGGCCCGTGCGCACCGTCGTGAACTCATGTGTGGCCGACTCGACCGATTTGCCCATGCGCCCGCCCGCGTCCTCGAGCAGTTCGTCGATCAGGTTCTCAGCGGCCATCGCCCTCTCCTCCTGCTGTCGATACAAGCGTGCCTACCCGCACGCCTGAGATTATCTGCGCAAGGCCGGTTTCGTCATCCATGTTGAACACGTTCAGCGGCATGCCGTTCTCCATGCACAACGCGAGCGCGGTCGAGTCCATCACCCGCAGGCGCCGCTCGAGCGCCTCCATGTGAGTGATCTCCGGGATGAACTCCGCCGTCGGGTCGAGCGCCGGGTCGGCGGTATAGACGCCCTGCACGCCGTTCTTGGCCATCAAGATGATCTCGGCGTGAATCTCCGCCGCCCGCAGCGCCGCGGCGGTGTCGGTCGTGAAGAACGGGTTGCCGGTGCCCGCGGCGAAGATCACGACCCGTCCCTTCTCCAGATGGCGCACGGCGCGCCTGCGGATGTAGGGCTCGGCGACCTCGGAGATGCCGAGCGCCGACTGCACGCGCGTGTTGGTGCCGACCTTCTCCAGCGCGTCCTGCAGCGGCAGCGCGTTCAGCACCGTCGCGAGCATGCCCATGTAGTCGGCGGTCGAGCGATCCATGCCCGCGGCCGCGCCCTGCATGCCACGATAGATGTTGCCCGCGCCGACGACGATCGCGACCTCCACGCCCTGATCGCGCACGGCGGCGACCTGACGCGCCACCCCCGCGACGCGCGCGGGATCCGTACCGAAGTCGAGCTCGCCCATCAACGCCTCGCCCGAGAGCTTCAACAGGATGCGTTTGAAGGCAGGGGCCATCGCCGGGGAGCCTATCCGCTGACCACTGCCTACTGGCCGATAGCGAAACGCACGAAGCGGCGGATCACGACGTTCTCACCAGTTGTCGCGGTCAGCTCGTCACGCAGCTGTTGGACCGTCTTGCCGTCGAACTTCGGGTTGTGCATCTCCTGCTCGAGCAGCACGATCGTCGCGAGCCACGAGTCGAGCTTTCCGGAGACGATTTTCTCGCGCACGTTCTCTGGCTTGTCGGCAGCTTCCTGCTCGTAGATGCGCGACTCGGCCTTGCGCTGCTCGGCGGGCACATCGTCACGGCTGACGTATCTGACCGTCGGCGTTGCCGCGATCTGCATCGCGACCTCGCGCGCGAAGGCAACGAAGTCCTCGTTCTTGGCGACGAAGTCGGTGTTGCAGTCGACCTCGATCAGCACGCCCACCTTCGAGCCCGCGTGCACGTAGGACTGGATCGTGCCCTCGGTCGCGGCGCGCTCGCCGAGATCTTGGATCTTCTTGCCCTGCTTCACCCGCAGGATCTCGATCGCCTTCTCGATGTCGCCCTGAGCCTCCGTGAGCGCCTTCTTGCAGTCCATCATGCCTGCGCTCGTGCGCTCGCGCAGCGCCTTGACGTCCTTGGCCGAAATCTCGGTCGTGCTCATTGCTGCTGTCCCTCCTGCGCGGGCTCCTCTGCGGGCGCGCTCTCGTCTGATGGCTGTGCAACTGCGACTGGCTCTGGTGACTCGGCTGCAGGAGCTGCCTGCTCGGCAGCTGGCGCCTCGGTAACGGCAGGCGCCTCGGCTGCCGGCGGCGCTGGAGCCTCAGCAGCGGGCGCC
>JASLHP010000090.1 GCA_030149625.1 Solirubrobacteraceae bacterium | reverse complement strand
GCGCGCCGGCTCTCAGCGCTTGGCGCGCGTACTCCGGGTCCTCGCGCATCGTCAGGATCGCCACGGCCAGCGTCGGATGTGAGATGAAGCACGACGGCAGCGCGCCGAGGCTCGAGCCGCCGGGCATCGTCAGATCGAGCGTCAGCAGGTCCGGCTTGTACTCGCGCACGACGCGGATCATCGACGGGATGTCGGCCGCTTCTGCGACCACGCGGAACTCGCCGCCCTCGCGCTGCAATACCGCGCGGATGCCATCGCGGACCACGGCGTGGTCGTCGGCGATGATCACGTCGATCGGTCGCGTCACACCTGGCGTGCCGGCCTCCACGCGATGGACGGTAGCGGCTGGAGAGGACCGATCCGGTGTGCGCACGCGAATCGCCGGCGGGCGTTTGCCTCGCGGGCAGGCGTTTGCCTCACGGGCGAGCGTTTGCCTCCACGGGCGAGCGTTTCCTGACGGGCGAGCGCGTCGAGTGTTGTATCGAGGCTGTTGTCCACTCGACGCCATCGCGGTCAGGCGCTAGCGTGGCGTCGTGTCATCACCCCTCTCCTCCTCGCGCCTGCGCAGGATCATCGGTGCGTACACGGTCAACAGGATTGGGTCCTGGATTGGGCTGGTGGCGCTGTCGTTGGCGGTCTTCGACCACACGCACAGCGCGCTGGCCGTCGCCGCGCTGCTGTTCGCGTGGCAGGCGCTGCCGGCATTCGTCGTGCCCGCCGTCGTCGCGCGTGTCGAGGCGTCGACCCGCCAGCGCGAGCTTAGCGCGCTGTACTTCTTCGAGGCCGTGGCGACCGCGGCGCTCGCCGTGCTCGTGTGGCACTTCTCACTGGCGCCGGTGCTGGTGCTCGCGGCGCTCGACGGAACCGCGGCGTTGGCCGCAAGCGCGCTGCTGCGAGCCGAGGTGGCGAAGGCGGCGCGCGATCTGGCACACACGCAGACCGCGAACACAGCCGGCTCACCGGAGAGCATCGAGCAGCAGGCGCAGGAGGCGGAACGCGAGGCAAACGCGGCGCTCAATATCGGCTTCTCGCTCTCCTTCGTGTCGGGACCAGCCGTCGGAGGCGCGGTTGCCGCCGTCGCCGGCGCGCCAGCGGCGCTGTTCATCGACGTTGGGTCGTTCCTGATCTGCGGCGCGCTGCTGATCGATCTGCACCCCCACGTGGAAGAGGCCGCGGGAGACTCCGTCCGCGCTCGCCTGAGCGCCGCCTGGTCGCACATCAGCCAAGCGCCGCTGCTGCGCCGGCTGTTGTTGACCGAGGTCGCGGCGCTCGTCTTCATCCAGTCCGCCGGACCGATCGAGGTGACCTATGCGAAGGCAACCTTGCACGCTGGGGAATTCGGATATGGCCTGCTCGTGACGTCGTGGGGAGCCGGCGCTGTGCTCGCGAGCATCGTCTTTGCGCGCTCGGAGCATCGACCGCTCGGCTGGATGCTGAGCGTGGGCATCTTCATGCTCGGCGCCGCTTTCATCGGCTTCTCGGTCGCGCCCTCGCTGGGGCTCGCGTGCGTCGCCTCGGTCATCGGCGGAGTCGGCAACGGCCTGGAGTGGCCGTCGCTGATCAGTCTCGTGCAACAGCTCACGCCGCAGCACCTGCACGGCCGGCTGATGGGCGCGGTCGAATCGCTCGGCGCGCTGTGCCTCGCCGTCGGCCTGCCGCTCGGCGGAGCGCTTGTCGCGCTCAGCTCAGCGCGTACGGCGTTCCTGGTGCTCGGGTTGGTGTCGGCGTCGGCGACCGTCGGGTTCGTGCATCTGACGCTGACGGGGCTGGGAACGCGGACGGGTGCTGAGGCCGGCGAAGCTCCAGAGCAGGTCTTGGCGCAGGAGGCCGGCGGCTCGCTGCCGGCCGAGCCAGCTACGAAGTAGAGCGCCAGTGCACGCGGATCACCCGCGGCACCTCAAGTACCACAGCGCGACGGTCGTTAAGGACGACAGAGAATCGTATGTCCGCGCCGAAGCTATCGAGACGTCTCGCCTGGGCGGCCGAGGCCCTGCTGCTCGCCGGCACCGTCACTACGTCGGTCTGGCTCTCGCGCTCAGCCGAATGGCATCCGTTCTCGCTCGTCGCGCTGCTGCTCGTGATCGCGCTCGGTGGCGAGTGGTTCACCGTCGAGACCGGCCATGGCGTGCTGAGCGCGTCTTTGGGCGCGATGGTGCTCGCGATGGGTCTGCTTGGCCCCGCCCCGGCCGCGCTGTGCGGCATCGCCGCGATCGGCCTGCATTCGGCCGTGGGGCGGCGCCCGCCGGCCCAGTGGCTTACGAACTTCGCCGCGTTTGGCGTCGCCGCATTCGCCGCGGGGTGGGTGGTTCGCGCAGCCGCGGGCGGCGAGATCGCGGGGGCGCACAGTCAGCACACGGCGCAGAGCGTTGTCTTCGGATTGATCCTGCTGGGTGCTCTGTTCGTGCTGTTGGCGGTCAACTTCGCGCTGTTCGCGCTCGACTTGCACGCGAAGGACGGACGCCCGCTGACGCTGCTCGTGAGGGAGCTGTTCCTGCCGCTGCTCCCCGGCGAGCTCGCGGTGGGGCTGGTCGCCGCGATCCTCGTGCTCGCGTATCGAAGCGCGGGGCTGCCGGTTCTGCTGGCCGCGATCCCAGTTCTTCTGATCTTCCGGCATCTGTCGGTCGCATTGCTGCGCTCCGAGGACCGGGCCGAGCAACTGCAGGCGCGCACGATCCACCTGGTCTCCTTGCAGATGGGGGTATTGAGAACGTTGGTACGGGCCCTCGAGATGCGCGATCCGACGACCAGCCGCCACGCCTCGGCGGTCGCTCGCTACTGCGGCGCGCTGGCACAGGAGGCGGGCTGCTCCGAGGAGGAACAGGAAGTCGTGCGCACGGCTGGGCTGCTGCACGACATCGGCAAGTTCACATGGCCTGACAGCATCCTGCACGCAGATGTCGTGCGCGCCGAGGACGAGGCGATCGTCCGGCGTCATCCGCAGGACGGAGCCGAACTGGTGGGCGCGCTCGACGGCTACGGCGGGGCGGCCGACGCGATCCTGTATCACCACGAGCGCGTTGACGGTGGCGGCTATCCGGCGGGTCTGATCGGCAAAGAGATCCCGCTGGAGTCGCGCATCCTCGCGATCTGCTGCGTCTATCACACGATGACGGCACGCGACAGCTACCGACCCGCGATGACCCCGGAGGAAGCGATGTCCGAGCTGCGTCACGCCGCGACGAATGGCCAGCTCGACGGCGAGCTGATCGAGAGCTTCATCACGCTGCTGGAACGCGACGACATGTCGCTGGTACATGACGCCAACTTCGAGGCTGACCTCGAATTCGACCGCCGTGTCAGGGATATGGCTGAGCCCAAGCCACAGGTGACGCAGCGGGGGCTTGGCAGACTTCCGAGCCTACGTCGCTAGCAGCGGCTTCCCTGACGACGCACATGGAAGACGACGAGGGCGCCCTGTGGGCGCCCTCGTCGCTGCAAATTCGTCTCTAGTAGCCGTGCGGTTCAGTCATGGCGTCTCCTTCTCCAGTTGCGTTTTCGCAAGCTCCGCGAACCTTGCTGTCCGATCCACATGGGTGGAGTGGTTCGCAATGAGTAGGTTTGCATAGGATAGTAACGAAACGCGACGGCATCGTCTAGTCCGGAGAGGTTGATGCACGATTGCTTGCAAAAGAAGGCTTCGTGCAGCAAACGCCGACAAAGTTCAGCGGCGCTCAAGTTCTTGCTGCTTTTAGACGACATATGCAGCGACCCCTACCGATCGAGGCCGCGATGTCTTTGTCCATCTCCCCCCCCCAACCACGCGAGGAGCGCCAGCTCGTCTTCACCAGCTCACAGGCGGCTCGCTACGTGGGCGTCTCGTTGGCGACCGTGCGCCGCTGGACCGACGCCGGCCACATCGACTGCTATCGCACGCCCGGCGGTCAGCGACGCTTCTCGCGCGCTCAGCTGGACGAGTTCATCGCCTCGATGCAGCGCACGAGCCCTGCTGAGAGCGCAGCGGTCGACCACCGCGACGCACGGGTCGCGTGAAGCGCCAGCCGTTGCTCGCCCGAGCGCGGCGCCGGCTCAGCTGGCGAGGCGCCCGAACTTCTCGCGCAGCCTTCGATAGAACGAAGAGCCAGGCAGCTGCGCGATCGTGCCCACATCGTTGACGAAGCGCGCCTCGATGCGCCCGCCGGCTGGGATCTCGCCAGCTGGGCGCCCGTCGACGGCGATGTCGAGCGGCTCGCGCGAGCGGTTGTAGATCGTGAGTCGGTCGTCGGGCGCGACCACGAGCGCGCGTGCGGACATCGAGTGTGGCGCGATGAACGACACCACGAAGCCCTCTACACCCCACGCCATCACGGGCCCCCCGTTCGCGAGGTTGTAGCCCGTCGATCCGGCGGGCGTAGCGACCACCAGGCCGTCGCAGCGCACGCTGCCCGCCTCCTCGCCGTCGAGCTCGTAGGCGAGCTCCGCGACGCGCTCGCCGACCTTGCGGTGGATCGCGATGTCGTTGATCGCCGCCTGATGGCCGATCTCGGTCCGATCGTCGGCGATGTCGAGCACGATCGCGGGCAGGCGCAGGAGCTCGAAGTCACCCCCGAGCGCGCGGGCGATGCCATCCGCGATGTCCTGCGGCTCGACCGTCGCGAGGAAGCCGATCTCGCCGAAGTTGATCGCGAAGACGGGCACGCCGGTACCGGCGTAACGCTGCAGCGCGCGCAGGATCGTGCCGTCGCCGCCGAGCACCACACACAGCTCGACGTCGTCCTTGCCAGGGGCGTCCACGATCACCCCCGGACCCGAACGCAGCTCATGCTTGCGCGTCTCCTCCGCATCGAAGCGCAGCTTCACGCCTGCCTGCGCGGCGCGCGCGGCGAGCAGCTCGAGCGCCGCGGCAGTGTCGTCGCGACGGCGATGCGTGAAGACGGTCATCTCGCGCGTGCCCTGACTCTCCCTCACGGCTCGACCTCCCGCGCCAGCGGCTCGAGCCGCGCCGGCCGGCGCGATCCGCGCGCGTCCGCCGGATCGGCCAGCCATATGAACGTCTCACGGTTTCCCTTCGGCCCGGGCAGGCCCGAGGAGTAGTAGCCGATGACCGCGGCACCCAACTCGAGCGCCGCTTCGCCTACCGCCACCAGCGCCTCGCGGCGATCCTCGCCGTCGCGGACCACACCGCCTTTGCCGACGCGGCCGCGGCCGAGCTCGAACTGCGGCTTGACCAGCGCCAGCACGTCGTAGCCCGCCCCCACGCAGCCGAGCACGGCGCCGAGCACCTTGGCGAGCGAGATGAACGACACGTCGACGGTCGCGAGATCGGGCCTGGAGTCCGCGCTCCTGCCCGCCGCGTGTTGCGACGCCGACAGCACAGCCGGCGTCAGCGCGCGCGCATTCGTGCGCTCCAGCACCGTCACACGCGGGTCGCTGCGCAGGCGGTAGTCGAGGATGCCATAGCCGACATCGACAGCGATCACCTCGCGAACGTCGTTTTGCAACAGGCAGTCGGTGAAGCCGCCCGTCGAGGCACCGACGTCCAGCGCCGTCCGGCCGCGAACATCCAGACCACACACGGCGAGCGCGTTTGCAAGCTTCGTGCCGCCTCGGGAGACGAACCGGGCAGGCGCCTGTACGCTCAGACGCTCCTCGACGTCGACCAGCTCGCTCGGCTTGGCCGCGCGACGGTCGCCCTGACCGACTCGCACCTCGCCCGCCATCACCGACGCGGCCGCGCTGCTGCGTGACGGGAATAGCCCGCGCTCGGCCAGCAGGGTGTCGAGACGGCGCTTGCCCATCTCGGAGGAACCCTTGCACAGACGCTCATCGAGCGCACCCGGAATGCCGGTCCCGGATGATGCAGAAACGCCCCGGCTGCCCTCGTCAGCCACAGCTCGCGCCCATATGTGATCGATATCACACACGTGTCACCCCCACGTCGGCATCATGGTTATCGATCGAGAGCGCAGCAATGACTCTCCTGAATCCCTCCTCCCGAAACGGCCCGCTCTCCCCGGCGGGCCGTTTCATTTAAACGACTGCCCGGATCGTCCTGGCGCAGGCACGCCGGCTGCCGCGACCGCCCTCTGGCTCAGGCGCCGACGACGGCCGGTCCGGCGCCCAACGGCCCGCCGCCCGGTACGCCCTGAGGGTGGCCGCGATCCGCGATCGCGGCGGCGACACGCTCGGCGATGCGCTCGCCCGTGAAGC
>JASLHP010000060.1 GCA_030149625.1 Solirubrobacteraceae bacterium | reverse complement strand
GAGCGCTCGGCGCACCTGCGCGAGCGTCACGACGCCCTGCAGCACGCCGTCGGCGTCCACCGCGACCATCGCGCCGAGCCGCCCGAGGCCTTCGGAGCTGAGCAGCGACTCCAGCGGCGCCTCTTCGCCGATCCGCACCGGCAGGTCGGGCTCGAGCGCCTCGACGACCTGCAGCGCCGGGCGCCCGGCCTGGATCTCCGCCTCGACGCGCTGCTGGCGCACGACGCCGAGGAAGTGGCGGGCCGGGTCGACGACGGCGAACCAGGGCCAGTGGTAGCGCAGGAACCACTGCTCCTGCGCATCCAGGAGGGTGACGTCCGCGGGGATCGTCACCGGCTCGCGGTCCATGATGTCGGAGACCTTGATGTTCTGGATCCGCTGCCCGATCGAGCCCTGGGCGACCGCGGCGCCTGCCGCCTGGTAGATGAAGAACGCGATCAGGATCGTGAACAGGTCGAAGAACGAGCTCGACCGCGAGTAGCTGACGATGCCGAGCACGCCGAGCGCGAGCGCGAGCGCCTGGCCGGCGCGGCCGGTGCCCTTTGTCGCGCGGTTGCGGTCGCCGGTCACGCGCCAGTTCGCCGCCCGCGCGATCCGCCCGCCGTCGAGGGGGAAGGCGGGCAGGATGTTGAACACGAACAGCAGCCCGTTGACGAACGAGAGCCAGCCCAGCAGCGCGACGCCGGGGCTGGTCGTGAAGCCCGCTTTGGTCATCGAGTCGATGAACGAGTGCGTGCCGGAGACGGCCTCGCCCGCGCCGAAGGAGATCGCGAGCAGCAGGAAGGTGACGGCGGGCCCGGCGGCGGCGACCTTGAACTCCTCACCGGCCGTCGCGGGCTCGCGGCGCATCTGCGCGAGGCCGCCGAAGAACCACAGGTCGATGCCGGCGATCCCGATGCCGAGCTTGCGCGCGACGAGCGCGTGCCCGAGCTCGTGCAGGATCAGCGAGAGGAAGTACCCGAAGGCCGCCGCCACCGCGACCACGTAGTCCGTCGTCTCGGACCCTTTGATGATTTCCGGGAAGTATTCGTGCCCGAGCCAGTAGATCATCAGGAACAGGACGAGGAACCAGCTCCCGCTGACGCCGACCCTGATCCCGAAGATCCGCGCAAGCTGGAAGCTCGTACGCCGGCGCGGAGGCATGGCTAGATGGTAGGCGGCCCGGTCCCCCGCACCGGCCGCGCGAGTGCGGGTACGCGCCTCAGAGCTCGGGGCGCGAGCGCGAGACGATCGCCTCGAAGTCGCAGCCCGCAGGCAGCGTGCCGTACTCGAGGCCGCCGTCGCCGCCCAGCCGCGAGGCGCAGAACGCGTCCGCCACAGCCGGCTCACCGTGGCGTACGAGAAGGGATCCCTGCAGGCAGAGCGCCATCGATTCGACCACGCGCCGGGCCCGCGTCTCGAGCGTCCCGGGGTCGGCGAACTGGCCCTTCAGCTCCTCCACGCGCGCGTCGAGCCGCGCGTCGGCGCCGGCGGCCTGCTCGACCTCGGCGAGATAGACCTCGAGCGAGCGCGGCGAGCGCGTCAGAGCCCGCAGCACGTCCAGGCTCATCACGTTGCCCGACCCCTCCCAGATCGAGGCCAGCGGGGCCTCGCGGTACAGGCGCGGCATCCCGGACTCCTCGACGTAGCCGGCGCCGCCCAAGCACTCGAGCGACTCGAAGGCGTGGTTCGGCGCGCGCTTGCAGGTCCAGAACTTGCCGACGGCCGTCGCCAGCCGCTTGAAGAGCTGCGCGTCGGTCTCGTTCTCGCCGGCGTCAGCGTCCTCCCGGGCTTCGTCGTAGGCGCGGGCGAGCCGCATCGCGAGCGCGGTCGTCGCCTCGGACTCCACGCAGAGGTCCGCGAGCACGTTGCGCATCAGCGGCTGGTCGGCGAGCACCTTGCCGAAGGCGCTGCGGTGCGCCGTGTGCCAGGTCGCGCTGACGACGCCGCTGCGCATTCCCGCCGCCGAGCCGATCACGCAGTCCAGGCGCGTGTGGCCGACCATCTCGATGATCGTCGGCACGCCGCGGCCGGGCTCGCCTACCATCCGCGCCCAGGCGCCGTGGAACTCGACCTCCGAGGATGCGTTCGAGCGGTTGCCGAGCTTGTCCTTCAGGCGCTGGATGTGGAACTCGTTGCGCGAGCCGTCGGGAAGGATGCGCGGCATCAAGAAGCAAGAGACGCCCTCCTCGGTCTGGGCGAGCACGAGGAACATGTCCGACATCGGCGCCGAGCAGAACCACTTGTGCCCGACGATCTCGTACTCCGCGCCGGCGCCGCCGCCGTTCAGCGGCTTGGCGACGGTCGTGTTGGCGCGCACGTCGGAGCCGCCCTGCTTCTCGGTCATCGCCATGCCCGAGATCGCGCTGCCCTTCTCGCCTGCCGGGATCAGCTCGGGGTCGTAGCTCCTGGACATCAGAAGGTGCTCCCACTCCGCGGCCAGCTCTGGCTGGGCGCGCAGCGCCGGGACGACGGCGAAGGTCATCGTGATCGGGCAGGCGTAGCCGGCCTCTGCCTGCATCGCGGTCATGTAGAGCGCGGCGCGGGCCGTGTGGGGGAAGGGCTCGCTGCTTGTCCAGGGGAGCGAGTGCAGCTCG
>JASLHP010000409.1 GCA_030149625.1 Solirubrobacteraceae bacterium | reverse complement strand
GTGGCCTCGGACTCCAGGCACAGATCGGCGAGCACGTTGCGCATCAGCGGCTGGTCGATCAGCGTCTTGCCGAACGCGCTGCGATGCGCGGTGTGGTGCAGGGCGTTTGCCACCCCCGCGCGCATCCCGGCCGCCGAGCCGATCACGCAGTCGAGGCGGGTATGCCCCACCATCTCGATGATCGTCGGCACGCCGCGGCCCGGCTCGCCTAGCATTCGCGCCCACGCGCCGTGCAACTCGATCTCCGACGAGGCGTTGGAGTGGTTGCCGAGCTTGTCCTTCAGGCGCTGGATGTGAAACGCGTTGCGCGTGCCGTCGGGCAGGATGCGCGGCAGTAGAAAGCAGGAGAGGCCGTCATCGGTCTGCGCGAGCACGAGAAACAGGTCGGACATCGGCGCGGAGCAGAACCACTTGTGCCCGACGAGCGTGTACTCGGCTCCGGCCCCGCCCCCGTTGACGGGTGTGGCGACGGTGGTGTTCGCGCGCACGTCCGAGCCACCCTGCTTCTCGGTCATCGCCATGCCGGCGATCGCCGAGCCCTTCTCGGATGCCGCTACCAGCCGCGGGTCATACGTGGTGGCGGTGATCCGCGGCTCCCACTCGGCGGCGAGCTCCGGCGTCGCGCGCAGCGCGGGGACGACCGCGAACGTCATCGTGATCGGACACGCGAAGCCCGCCTCGGCCTGCATCGCGGTCATGTACAGCGCGGCGCGCGCGGTGTGCGCGAACGGCTCGTCGCTCGTCCACGGCAGCGAGTGCAGCTCGTGCTCGACGCCCATGCGCATCAGCTGGTGCCACGCGGGGTGGAACTCGACCTCGTCGATGCGATGGCCGTAGCGGTCGAACGTGCGCAGGATCGGCTTGTTCTCGTTGGCGAGCCGGCCCCACTCGATTGGAGACCCGCCCGTCCCGCCGGCGGCGCCGACGAAGCGCCCGAGCTCGGCGGCGCGCTCTGTAACCCAGCCCGCGCCCTCGCGTCGCACGGCCTCGACGAGCGGCAGGTTGCTCGAGAACAGGTCCACGTCCTGAAGCGGCGGCGCCTGGTTGAAGACCGTGTGCGTCTGCCAAGGCGCACCCGCTCCCACCGACGCCGAGATAGTGCTTGCCATCACATGACAGTCAAGCAGAAGGTAGCCTGAGGCGCTATGAGTCGCCTCGCCGTCCACGCCGTGCGCCTGGGCGCCGCGCTGGTGGCAAGCGCGGTGTTCCTGTTGGCGGGCGCCGGCGGCGTGGCGGCGGAAGTGGTGGCGGATCCGAACCCGCAACCGCCGCGACTCGCATACGTCACGGAGACGGCCAGCTCGCCGTCGAAGGCGTGGGTCGCGGCGGCCGACGGCAGCGACCCGAAGCTGCTCGGTCCAGGGCGCCAGCCGCTGATCTCGCCCAGCGGCGAAGCGGTGGCGGTGGCGCTGTTCGGCACCGTCGCCGGCGATCGGGAACGGGGACCGTCACTCGGCATCTACCCCGTTTCGGGCGCGCCGGCCGCCACCTATCTGAGCCTCGAAACGGCGGTCGCCACGCCACTGGCGTGGTCGCCGGACTCGCGCTATCTGGCGGTTTCGCTCGTGTCGAATGAAACCGACGACATCGCGGAGGACTCCGGTCTCGAGGTGATCGACACGCAGACCGCCACCGTCACGCGAATCGCGGCGGGCATCGTCGACGGCGCGAGCTTCGCGCGCGACGGCAGCGACCGGCTCGTGTTCGGGCTGTCGCACTCGGTAGCGCTCGCCGGCGGCGTCAACCTGTACGTGAGCGAAGCGGACGGCCTCGGCCTGCACGAGCTGACGCGCGACGGGCGTAGCTTGAATCCCGTCTGCGGGCCTACGTACATCGCCTACGACCGCGAGCGCAGGCGCCACCTGTCGCCCGAATATCAGATCTGGCTGGCGCCGGCGTCCGGCAGCGGCCTGCCTGGGCGCCAGCTCACGCACGCGCGTGTGGGTGCGCTCGTGCAGGGTCTCGTGCCATTGGCGTTCTCCGCCGCCGGCACGAGGATGTTGGCTCAGTTCGAGGGCGAGGACACGACCGAGGCCTACGCCGTGAACGTCGCCTCGGGTCATGCGCGCGGCGTCACCGCGCACGGCGTCCCGGCGATCGGCGCGGGCATCTCCGCTGACGGCAGCACGCTGCTCGTCGACGAAGGGTCCTTCGAGCAGCCGCCCTCGAACGGGCGCATCGCCGCGACTCCATTCGCGGGCGGGCGCGCCAAGGTGCTCATCGCCCACGGCTCGCAGGCCAGCTGGAACGGCTGACTCGCCGCCCCGCTGGGCGGACGCGGCTCCGTCCGGCGGGCGGACGCGGCCCCGCCGAGCGCGGCGTAGACCTCGTGGCCGCTGGCCGGCGGGCGATAGCATCGGCGCCCATCCCCACGGAGGACTCGGCGCCTTGCCACCTCGAGGCAGGCGCGGCGCCTCCGCACAAAGACACGACAAGGACTCCGCCCATGGCCAAGATCAAGGTGAAGAATCCCGTCGTCGAGCTCGACGGCGATGAGATGACACGGATCATCTGGTCCTTCATCAAGGAGCAGCTGATCGTCCCCTACGTGGACGTGGAGCTCGAGTACTACGACCTCGGCATCGAGCACCGCGATGCGACTGACGATCGGGTGACGGTCGAAGCGGCGGAGGCGATCAAACGTCACGGCGTGGGCGTCAAGTGCGCGACGATCACGCCGGACGAGGCGCGCGTGGAGGAGTTCGGCCTCAAACAGATGTACCGCTCGCCCAACGGCACGATCCGCAACATCCTCGGCGGCGTGATCTTCCGCGAGCCGATCGTGATCGCGAACGTGCCGCGGCTGGTGCCCGGCTGGACGAAGCCGATCGTGATCGGCCGCCACGCGTTCGGCGACCAGTACCGCGCCACCGACATGGTCGTGCCCGGCGAGGGCAAGCTCACGCTTGCCTTCACTCCCACGGATGGCGGCGAGCCGATCGAGCTCGACGTGTACGACTTTCCCGGCGGCGGCATCGCGATGGCGATGTACAACCTCGATGACTCGATCCGGGACTTCGCACGCGCTTCGCTGCGCTATGGCCTGGAGCGCACCTACCCGGTGTACATGTCGACCAAGAACACGATCCTCAAACGCTATGACGGTCGCTTCAAAGACATCTTCGAAGAGGTCTACGTCTCCGAGTTCAAGCGCGACTTCGAGGCAGCCGGAATCAGCTATGAACACCGCCTGATCGATGACATGGTGGCCTCCGCGCTGAAGTGGGAAGGCGGCTATGTGTGGGCGTGCAAGAACTACGACGGCGACGTGCAGTCGGACACGGTGGCGCAGGGGTTCGGCTCGCTGGGCCTGATGACCAGCGTGCTGATGACCGCTGACGGCAAGACGGTGGAGGCCGAGGCGGCGCACGGTACGGTCACGCGTCACTATCGCCAGCACCAGCAGGGCAAGCCCACGTCGACCAACCCGATCGCGTCGATTTTCGCGTGGACACGAGGGCTCTCAGCGCGCGGACGCATGGACGACACGCCCGCGGTGAGCACATTCGCCGAGACGCTCGAGCGAGTGTGTGTCGAGACGGTCGAAAGCGGCAAGATGACGAAGGATCTCGCCGTGATCGTCGGTCCCGAGCAGCCTTGGCAGACGACCCAGGAGTTCCTGGCGTCGATAGACGAGAACCTGAAAAAGGAGATGAACTTGTGAGTAAACCCGTACGAGTCACCGTCACCGGCGCAGCCGGCCAGATCGGCTACAGCATCGTGTTCCGGATCGCCAGCGGACAGCTGCTCGGCGCGGAGCAGCCAGTGGACCTGCGCTTGCTGGAGATACCGCAGGCGATGGGCGCGCTGGAGGGTGTCGCGATGGAGCTCGTCGACTGTGCGTTTCCACTGTTGGCTAACCTCGATCTGCACGACCAGCCCAGCGAAGCGTTCGACGGCGCCAACATCGGGTTGCTGGTGGGCTCGCGGCCGCGCACGAAGGGAATGGAGCGCGCCGAGCTGCTCTCGGAGAACGGCAAGATCTTCACGGTGCAGGGCAAGGCGCTGAACGACAGCGCCGCGGACGACGTGAAAGTGCTCGTCGTCGGCAATCCCGCGAACACGAACTGCCTGATCGCGATGAACAATGCCCAAGACATCCCGCGTGAGCGTTTCACCGCGATGCTGCGGCTCGATCACAACCGTGCGATCGCCCAGCTCGCGAACAAGCTCGACGTGCCCGTCACCGACGTCACGCAGATGGGCGTGTGGGGCAACCACTCGCCGACGATGTATCCAGACCTGTTCCACGCGCACGTCGCCGGCAGGATCGCCGCCGGTGTCGTCGACGACCAGCAATGGATCGAGAACGACTTCCTGCCGAACGTCGGCAAACGCGGCGCCGCCATCATCGAGGCGCGCGGCGCGTCCTCGGCGGCCAGCGCCGCCAGCGCCGCGATCGACCATGTGCACGATTGGGTCGCCGGCACGCACGGTGGCTGGGTATCCATGGGCGTGCCCTCAGACGGCTCCTACGATGTGCCCGAGGGTCTCATCAGCGGCTTCCCGTGCACGTGTGAGGACGGCGAGTACACGATCGTGCAGGATCTCGACATCGACGCGTTCTCACGCGAGAAGATCGACGCTTCGATCGCCGAGCTCGTCAGCGAGCGCGACACGGTGTCGGGACAGGGGCTGATCTAGGCCGAGCCCCGAGCTGAGAGATACGGCGCCATCCGCGGCCATCCCGGTCGCGGATGGCGCGCGTCTCAGCTCGCTGTGCCGCCTGCTCGATGTGCCACCGCGCGCCGGCGGTCGCGGCGGGCGCCGTTGCCTGTCTCGGGCAGGGCTTCGCCCGTTGCTTGTCTCGGGCAGGGCTTCGCCCGTTGCTTGTGTCGGGCAGGGCTCCGCCCGTTGCCTGTCTCGGGCAGGGCTCCGTTGATGAGAAAGGGCGCGGTCATCCCTGACCACGCCCCTCAACTCAAATCGCTCAGCTCAACTCCGAGATCCAGGTGGAGACGAGAAGGAGTCCCCCTCCATCTGAGAGGGATGGGCGACGGATCGGAGCTCCCGGCAAGGACGCAGTGGGCGTGGCGCCTCGCACGCGAACGAGCGAGGACGCCGCCAGGCGCTGCTACGCCCGCCAGGGGCTCCGAGGCTAGCCCTTCGGGTACCAGCCGCGGCCTTTCTTCTCTACCTTGCCTTCCTGCTCGAGTCCCGGCAGTACGCGGTACAGGTAGTTCTGCTTGATGCCCATCTTCGCGGCCAGCTCGGGGATCGTGATTCCGGGCTGTCCCTGCACGAACGAGCGAGCCTCGGCGGCGCGGGTGCCGCTGCCTTTGCGCCGTCCTGCACGTCGTTTCCCTGGGGCGGCGGCTTTGGCTGCTTTCGGCGTCGCTGTCGCCGCTGCTTTGGGTGCGGCTGGCGCTTTGGCGGCTTTTTTGCGGCCGCCGGAGCCACGCGGACGACCCGGGCCGCGACGGCGAGTGATGGTCGCGGTGGCAGCCGCCGTAGCTCCAGATGCGGCCGAGCCAATCACACCCGCAAGCGCCGCCGCGGCGGCCTCGAGGCGGTTGAACTCATCGACCAGAGGCTGGAGCTCCTTCAGCCTGCTGGCGATCTCTTGGGGCTTCTCGTCAAGGAAGTCGGTCACGGTTTTGAGTCCTCTTCACTAGTGTCGATGTGGGTAGTCACATCACTTATACCGCCTTACCTTACACGAGTTGTGCCCTGTAACCCGCTCAATCTGCGCACGTAGACGTTCAAGTGTGCGTTTGGCCTCGCGCTCGGGCATGCCGCCGACGAGCGCGGCCAAAGCCGCGACCAAAACGACTCGCAAAAAAGCCTCGCGTGCGACCGGTCGCCGCGCCGGCAGGCGCAAAGGCAGTGGCACCCGCGCGGCGGAGGCGCTCGCGCTCGTGAAGGGCCAGCCGGGAATCACCATCC
>JASLHP010000203.1 GCA_030149625.1 Solirubrobacteraceae bacterium | reverse complement strand
TCCTGAGATCGCGCTTAGCCGCGACGAACGCGGTGGCGGGGAGCGCGGTGGTGGCGGCAAGGCGCCCGGCGGTTGCCGTGTGCGCCTGACGGTGACCGCGCTGGCGGCGCCCGATGACACCGTCGAGGAGCTGCTCGGGCGCGTGGAGGGGAGGCTCGGCGAGCTGCGCGAGGAGCCGCTGCCGCTGCTAGATCCGGCGCCGTCAGGTCGCTACCGGATCGCGAGCGCGATGCCGCCCGAGCACTACGAGGCCGCGGTCGCGCGCGCCGTCGAGCAGATCCGCGGCGGCGCCCTGGAGAAGATCGTGCTCGCGCGCGAGGTCGACGTGCACGCTCCGCGCGAGCACGAGCCCGCCGAGATCTTCGCGGTGCTGCGCGATGCGTTCCCGGCGTGCTCGGTGTTCTGCGTCGGCCGCGGTGAGGCCGCGTTCCTCGCGGCGAGCCCCGAGCTGCTCGTGCGCCGCGAGGGGCACCGCGTCAGCACGCTCGCGCTCGCCGGATCGATGCGCCGCAGCGCCGACCCCGCCGTCGACGACCACCTCGGCGAACAGCTGATGCACTCCGAGAAGGACCGTGAGGAGCACGCGAGCGTGATTCGTCGAATCGAGCGCACACTGCGCCAGCACGCACTGTGGGTCACCGCGACGCCCGAGCCGACGCTCGTGAAGGTCGCGAACATCCAACATCTCGCGACGCCGATCCGCGCGCAGCTCGCGCAGCCACTCGACGCGATCGAGCTGCTCGAGCTGATGCATCCCACGCCCGCCGTCGGCGGCGAGCCGCCCGAGCGCGCGCATCCGCTGATCCCCGCGCTCGAGGGCCTCGACCGCGGCTGGTACGCCGGGCCGGTCGGCTGGGCCGATGCGGCCGGCGACGGCGAGTTCTGCGTCGCGCTGCGCTGCGCGCTGCTACGTGGGCGCCTCGCGCGCTGCTACGCCGGCGTCGGCGTCGTGCGCGACTCCGACCCCGCCGCGGAGCTCGCGGAGACCGAGGTCAAGCTGCAGGCGCTGCTGCCGCTGCTGGCGGGGTGAGGCGGCCGGCGTCCGGCGGGCGCCGAGATCGTGGCGCACAGATTGTGGTGCAGAGATAGAGGGCTACGAGGTCCCGGTCCTCAGGCCACTGAGCCGAGGATCACGACGAGCTTGCCTGGGTTGCCTTGCTCGCCGGGGAACACGAGCTTGACGGTATAGCGCCGGTGATCTCGCGAGACTGCGCGGCTGCGGATCGTGACGGCGTGCGGTTCGGCGCCGACGATCCGCGCCGAGGCGCTCGTTATCCGCCGGCCGCGCGGCGCCGAGAAGGCGTAGGTCGCGTAGCCGGTGAAGTCGACCGTGCGCTGGACCTTGGGAACCACGGTGCGCTTGGTGAGCAGCACGAGCAGGCCGCCTCTGACCTTCGCGGTGGTGGCGAGCGGCGCGCTCGTGGCCGGGGACTCCTGGGCGGGAGCCGCGGCTGTCGGCGCCGCGGCGGCGAGCGCGGCGATCAGGGCGACAGCGGCGGCGAGTGGACTCGTGGCGCTCATGGCGATCGAGTCACTGTACCGAGCGCCCCCGAGACCGCCTGCCAGACGCGCCGGTGCAGCTCGACGTTCGCCGCGCGCTCGGATCGCACTTCGATGATCCGCGCGGCGGACGGCTGCGCGGTCAGCGCCTGCTCGAGCGCCGCGCGGAACGTCGCGACGTCGGCGACGCGCTGGTGTCCGAGTCCGTAGAGCTGCGCCGCGTCGGCGAAGTCCAGGCCAGTTGGAGTCGCGATGTGGCGCGTGTAGAGGTCCCGCGCATCGCCCTTCGCGTCGGCCTCTCCCCGCGCTGCGTCGGAGCCCTCCCCGTGGAGCTGCCCCTGCGTATCGCGCGTCGTGCGCGCCATCGGGTCCGCGGAGATCGGGAGGAAGTCGAAGATGCCGCCGCCGCCGTTGTCGATCAGCACGATCGTCAGCGCGAGCCCCAGGCGCCGCGCGGCGAGCAGCCCGCCGATGTCGTGCGCGAGCGCGACGTCCCCGATCAGCAGCACAACTGGTCCGCGTCCGTCGGCGGCGGCGCCAAAGGCGCTGGAGACGGTGCCGTCGATGCCGTTGGCGCCGCGGTTGCACAACGCGCGCGGCGGGTCCGGGCGCACCGGCCAGAAGGTCTCGATATCGCGCACCGGCATCGAGGAGGCGACGAACAGCGTCGCCTGCGCGGGCAGCAGCACGCCGAGCTCGGCGGCGATGGCGGGCTCGCTGAGTCCGCCGGCGGCGAGCACTCCGAGAGTCGCCTCGGCCGCGATCTCGTCGGCGCTGCGCCACGTCTGCAGCCAGTCGGGATCGGCGTTCGCGGGTACGGCGGGCTCGCGCATCAGCTCGGTGAGCGCACGCGCCGGCTCGAGGGCGAGCGTGTCGCTCAGCGCCGCGGCCGGATCCTGCCAGGCGCCCTCAGGGTCGAGCGCGACCTGGGGTGTGTCGCCGAGCCCGGCGAGCCATTCGCGTAGCGGCTTGGACACCGGCAGGTCACCGACGCGCAGGACGAGATCGGGCGCCGCGGTGGCGGCGAACTCGGCGTCGCGCAGCAGCGCGTCGTAATGGGCGATCGCGCCTCGTCCCCGCCGCGCCCCCGACAGCGGATCGGCCAACAGCGGCCAGCGGGTGGCGAGCGCGAACGCCGCCGCCGCCGCGCCGAGGCCGGCGTGCCGCTCCTCGCGCCCGGCCACGATCACGCCACGACGCGCGCCCGCGACGAGCTCGAGCAGATCGGCCGCCGCCGCGTCGGTGACGAGCTCGGCGCTGCTCGCGGCCGGCGTCCGGCGTACATACGGCACGCCGCCGGGACGGCCGCTCACGTCCTCGGCGAGCGGGTCGTCGCTGACGAGCGGCTCGCGCAGCGGGAAGTTCAGATGCACCGCGCCCGGGCTGCCGTCCAGTGCCGTCCAGTAAGCGCGGCACGCAAGCGTACGCATCCAGCGCAGCTGCTCGGGGCCGGCTTCGTGGACGCCGACCTCGAAGAACCACTTAGCCGCGCCGCCGAACAGCTTCAGCTGGTCGATCGCCTGCCCCGCGCCGTTCTCGCGCAGCTCCGCCGGACGGTCGGCGCTCAGCAGCAGCAGCGGCACGCGCGCCTCGCGCGCCTCGACCGCCGCCGCCAACAGCTCGGCGACCGCGGTCCCAGACGTGCAGGCGACGGCCACGGGCAGCCCCGAGGCCTTGGCGAGCCCGAGCGCGAAGAAGCCGGCACAACGCTCGTCCAGGTGCGAGAAGCAACGCACGCGCGGCTCGCGCGCCAGCGACAGCACCAGCGGCGCGCTGCGTGAGCCGGGCGAAGTACAGGCTGCGCGCATGCCGCAGCGCGCGAGCTCGTCGACGAAAGCCCGCAGCAGCAGATACGTGTCGGTTGTCGGGGTCATAGGATCGTCAGATGCTGGAGAGCGTCGTCCTGCTGCACGGATTCGGCGGCACGCACCGCGCCTGGGACGGCGTGATCGCGGCGCTCGATCGCGAACGCTACCGGCCGCTGGCGCTCGACCTGCCCGGCCATGGCGATGCGGCCGACGCCGAGCGCCCGATCACGTTCGCCGGCTGTGTCGCGCACGTGCTCGCGCGCGGCCCCGAGCGCTTCGCGCTGTGCGGCTACTCGCTGGGTGGGCGCTTGGCGCTGCACGTTGCGCTGGCCGCCCCCGAGCGGGTCACGCGACTGGTGCTCGTCTCGAGCAGCGCTGGCATCGAGGACCCTCGCGAGCGCGCCGCAAGGAGCGAGAGCGACAGCCGATTGGCGCGCGAGCTGGAAGGGGCGCCGTTCGAGGACTTCATTGGACGCTGGCGCTCGCAACCGCTGTTCGCAGACGATCCGCCGGCTGTCCGCGCGCTTGCCCGCGAAGATCAGCGCCGCAACCGCCCGGACGCGCTGGCAGCCGTGCTGCGCGGCATCGGCACCGGCGAGATGGCCTCGCTGTGGCCGCAGCTGGGAGCGCTCGAGCTGCCGGTCACGATCGTCGTCGGCGCGCGCGACGCCAAGTTCCGCGCCCTCGGCGAGCGCATGGCGGGAATGCTCGCCGACGGCGCGCTCGTGGTCGTGTCCGGTGGGCACAACCTCGCGCTGGAGAGCCCGCGGGCGGTGGCGAGGGCGCTCGAAACTTGCTGCTCTGACAGCGACAGCGGCAAACGCGTCGTCTCCGAGGATCTCGACGAGCCGTTCCCGAGCCGCTAGCCGGGCTCGACGCCAAGCCCCGCGCCCGCGGGCACCTCGATCCGCCCGCCGCGCACCGGCAGCGGGCTCTCCAGATCCGCGAACAGGCCAAGCGTCGCCAGTCCGCAATGCGGCATCGGCCCACGCGAGGCCAGCGCGGCGGCTGCGTGCACCGCGGCGGCGATGCCCAGCGGGCCGTCGAGCGTCGAGGCCAGGTAGACCTCGGCTCCGGTGGCTCGCACGAGCGTGGCCGCCGCCAGCAGGCCGGCGATGCCGCCGCATCTGGACAGCTTCAGGCAGACCGCGTCGGCGACGCCCGCCGTCAACGCGCCGAGCTCAGCCGCGGTCTCGTCGATCGAGACGCGTACGGCCACCCGTTCGCGGATCTCGCGCATCGCCCGCAA
>JASLHP010000171.1 GCA_030149625.1 Solirubrobacteraceae bacterium | reverse complement strand
GCACGTGGTGACGCTCGCGTACCTGGCGGGCGGGGATCTTTATGAGAGCGCCTCCGGCGGTGGCGGCGTTCGCAGTGTCATCGCCTGGGATGAGCTGCTTGCTCGCGGCGAGGACTCATCCGCCGCGGAGGACTCCGCGCCTAGCTTCGAGCAGGTCCCATTCGATCACCCGCTGTGGGTGCTGTATTCCTCTGGCACGACGGGCCTGCCGAAGGCGATCGTGCAGGGCCACGGCGGCATCCTGATCGAGCAGTGCAAGAAGCGTCTGCATCTCGATCTGCGCGATGGCGACCGTATGTTCTGGTTCACGACGACGGGCTGGATGATGTGGAACTTCCTCGTCGGCTGCCTGTTGTCGGACGCGGCGATCGTGCTGTACGACGGCAGCCCGGCGCATCCGGACCTGAGCTTCTTGTGGCAGCTGGCCGAGCGCGCGCGGATCACGTGCATGGGCGTCAGCCCAGGGCTGCTCGCGAGCTGTGAGAAGGCGGGGATCGAGCCTGGGCGCGACTGCGACCTGCGCGCGCTGCGCGCGCTCGGCGCGACGGGCTCGCCGCTGTCGCCGGAGAGCTTTCGCTGGGTGTACGAGCACGTGAAGTCAGACGTGTGGCTGTTCTCGACGAGCGGCGGCACCGACGTGTGCACGGCGTTCGTCGCCGGTTGTCCGCTGCTCCCTGTCTACGAGGGCGAACTGCAGTGCCGCGCGCTCGGCTGCGCGGTGCAGGCGTGGGACGAGCGGGGCCACAGCGTGCACGATGGGGTGGGTGAGCTCGTGATCACCGAGCCGATGCCGTCGATGCCGTTGTTCCTGTGGGGCGATGAGGACGGCTCGCGCTTGCGCGACAGCTATTTCGCGACTTATCCGGGCGTGTGGCGCCACGGCGACTGGATTCGCATCACGCCGCGCGGCGGCGCGGTCATCTCGGGACGCTCGGACTCGACGATCAACCGCCAGGGCGTGCGCATGGGCACCGCCGAGATCTACCGGGCGGCGCTGGGCGTCGAGGAGGTGCTCGACGCGCTCGTCGTGGACATCCCCAAGCCGGGGGCGGACGGCGCCTCTCAGAACGAGTTGTGGATGGCGATGTTCGTGGTGCTGCGCGACGGCGTCGAGCTCGACGACGAGCTGGCGGCGCGGATCAAGCGGCGCATCCGCGAGGACTGCTCGCCGCGACACGTGCCCAACGAGATCCGTCGGATCGCGGAGGTGCCTAGAACCCTGTCGGGCAAGGTGCTAGAGGTGCCGGTGAAGCGAATCCTGATGGGCGTCGCACCGGAGCACGCGGCGAGTGTGGAGTCGCTCGCGAACCCGCGCGCACTGGACTACTTCGTGGCGCTCGCGGGCGAGCTGGGCGCGACGCGGGGGGCCGCCGGCGGCGGCTGAGCGTGCGGGGGAGAGCCTTTGCGCGGTGTGACGAGGAGCCTCGTGCGCGCAAACCCGGCTTCGGGCGGCCCCTCGCGGAGCTCGATGCGGCTTTGACGGACGTGCCCGGCAGCTGCCGGGCGCTGACGCGCTAGAGCGAGTGCGGCTCAGACGCCGCGGAGGTCGTTCAACAGCTTTCCCGGCTCCACCTCGAGCCCGCGCGCGAGGCGCAGGATCGTCGTCAAGCGGGGCTCGCGCGAGCCGCGCTCCAAACGTCCGATGGCGGTTGGATGCACATCCGTCGCCCGTGCGAGGTCGTCCTGGGAGACGCTGCGCTCGTGACGAAGCTCGCGTAGCCGTCGCCCGAAAGCAGCGCTGGCTGCTTTGGAATTCTGGTCGAGATGGTCCTCCATTCGGCCATGCTGGCCGTTCTAGGCCAGTCGGTCCAGAGCGTGTAGGTAGGGAGCGAGTTGGTCTGGTAAAGTTCGGTTGGTGAAACTGGTCGCCGGGCTCCGCGTTGCAGTCGTCGACCCGGTCCGCTAGTGTGAAGACAGATGTCTGCATTCACAGCTGATGCACGGATCGGTGGCGGGGTTGGCTGAGCCGGCCGCGGGGATGCACGACCGGCGCTGCCCGCGGCTGGAGGATCGAAGGTGACGCCACCAACGCGCGTGGTCAGGCAGAGCCGAAAGGTGACGTTTGGTCCCGACAAGGACGAGGCGAGCGAAGTGCTGCGCGCGTTCGGTCGGAACCTGACTTTGCTGCGCGCCGAAGCCAGCCTCACGCAACAAAAGCTCGCGGATCGCTGCTTCATGCGCCATGACCAGATCTACAGCTTCGAGATGGGTAAGCGGGTGCCGAACCTTCTGGCCTTGCTTTCGCTCGCGGAGGGGTTGGGCGTGTCGAGAGAGGCTCTGACCGAAGGCGTGGCGGCGCCGGGGCGGCGGGAGTCGGTGGCTCAGGTGCTCGAGCTGCTGGCGCGGCGCCCTGGAATCAGCACGGACGTCGTCGCCGACTGCTTGCGCCTGCCGTCGTGGTATGCGAGCGAGCTCGTCCTACATCTGCAAGCCGTGGGGACGATCGTTCGCGAGCGCAAAGGCTCCGCGCGAGGCCTTTGGCTGAGCTCCGCGGCGCCGATCGAGTGATGCCGATGCCTTGTGTTCGACGTTCGGCTCCG
>JASLHP010000100.1 GCA_030149625.1 Solirubrobacteraceae bacterium | reverse complement strand
CCGAGACAGACGCCGAGCGTCGGGATGCCGTGCTCCGGAAAGCGCCGCACGAGCTCCAGGGAGATCCCGGCCTCGTTCGGCGTGCAGGGACCGGGCGAGACGACGCAGCGCTCGTAGCCGCCGCTCAGCAGCTCACCGACGCTTGCGCGGTCGTTGCGCACGGCGTGCACGTCCGCCCCGAGCTCGCCCAGGTACTGGACGAGGTTGTACGTGAACGAGTCGTAGTTGTCGAGGACGAGCACCTTCATGCTCGGCCCCGATCCCGTCGGCCCGCCGACGATGACGCGGGTCCTCGGCGACGCCCGTCAGCGAGCCTGACGGCCTTCATGTCCAGCCGACCTGCTCGCACGCCAGTTCCACGGCGCGCACCACCGCCCGAGACTTCGCGACCGACTCCTCGTACTCGTACTCGGGCTTGGCGTCGGCGACGGTGCCGCCGCCCGCCTGCACGTGCGCGACCCCATCCTTGACGACGACCGTGCGGATGTGGATCGCGGTGTCGAGATCGCCGGTGTAGCTCAGGTAGCCGATCGCGCCGCCGTAGCCGCCGCGCTTGACCGGCTCGAGCTCGTCGATGATCTGCATCGCCCTCACCTTCGGGGCGCCGGACAGCGTGCCCGCCGGCAGCACCGAGCGCAGCGCATCCATCGCTCCCACGTCGGCGCGCAGCGTTCCCGACACCGAGGAGACGATGTGCATGACGTGGCTGTAGGCCTCGATCTCCATCAGCTCGTCGACCACGACGCTGCCGTACTCGCACACGCGCCCGAGATCGTTGCGGCCCAGGTCGACGAGCATCACGTGCTCGGCGCGCTCCTTCTCGTCGGCGAGCAGCTCCTGCGCGATCCGGCGATCCTCCTCCGGGCTCGCGCCGCGCGGCCTCGTTCCCGCGATCGGCTTGGTGTTGACGTGACGCCCGCTCACGGTCAACAGCGGCTCGGGGCTCGCACCGGCCACCTGGAAGTCCCCGAAGTCGAGGAAGTACATGTATGGGCTCGGGTTGACCGCGCGAAGGCCGCGGTAGATGGAGAACGCCTCGACCGGCACGCGCGCCGACCACCGCTGCGACGGCACGACCTGAAACGCGTCGCCGGCGTGGATGTACTCGACGATGCGCGCCACCATCGCTTCGAACTGCTCGCGCTCCATGTTCGACGTGAAGACGGGGCGCTCATACTCGATCGGCAGCGGCGCATCCGGTGGTCCGTCACGCGGGACAGGGCCCGCGAGCGCGCCGCGCACCTCGACGATGGTGTTCGCGGCATGCTCATATGCTCGCTCGATGTCAGGCTCGGCCTGCAGATCGGCGTTGGCGATGATCGTAACCGTGTGCTTGAGGTGATCGAACACGACCAGCGCGTCGGACAGCATCAGAGCCATGTCGGGCAAGCCGAGCGGATCGGGGTCGGGGAGCGCTTGCGCCCGTCCGCCCAGCGGCTCGCCGAGCGGCTCGACCGTGCGCACGAGGTCATAGCCGAAGAAGCCGACCGCCCCGCCTATGAACGGCGGCACATCCACGGTCTCCTCGATTGGCGCCTGCCTGAAGCGCGATGCGCGCTCGGCCGCCATCGCGTAGGGATCGCCGCCGTCGCAGAGCGACCAGCGCAACACCGAACGCGGCCGAAAGCCGATGAACGACCAGCGCCCGACCCGCTGGCCCTGGTCGGCGGACTCGAGCAGAAACGCAGGCTCGCCAGGCGCCAGCGCGCGGAGCTTCAGAAACGCCGAGACGGGCGTCTCGCAATCCTCGATGAAGCTGAGGCACAACGGGATCAGGTCATGCGTGCGTGCCAGCACGCCCGCACGCTCGATGCTCGGCGTGATGCTGACGGCGAGCGCGCCGGCAGTGCTAGGAGCGGCGGCCATCGAGCACCCGCTCCGCGTCCGCGAGCGTCCGCCGGCGGCTGTGTAGGAGCACGAGCAGGTGGTAGAGCACGTCGGCCGCCTCTTCGTCGACTCGCTCGTCGGACTCCTCGCGGGCGGCCCGCGCGACCTCCTCGGCCTCCTCCATCACCTTCTCGCCGATCCGCGGTGGATCGTCCAGCAGCTCGACGGTGTAGGAGCCCGCGGGCCGCTCTCGCGCGCGCGCGGCGAGCGTGCGCTCAAGTGCCGGCAGCGTCTCGCACGGCGCCCCGCGATCGAGCTCGCCGCGGTGAAAGCACGTGCGCTCGCCCGTGTGGCAAGCCGGACCAGCGGGCTCGACGAGCGCCAGCAGCGTGTCGCCGTCGCAGTCCAAGCGCAGCGCGCGCACCCTCTGCACGTTGCCGCTGCTCGCGCCCTTGTGCCATTGCTCGCCGCGCGAGCGGCTCCACAGATGCAGCTCGCCACTCTGGCGCGTACGCGCCAGCGCCCGCTCGTTCATGTATGCCAGCGTCAGCACCTCGCCCGTGTTCCAATCCTGCACGACACACGGCACCAAGCCGTTTCCGTCGTATTCGACCTGCTCGTCGATCGGCTGCGCATTGGACCTCGTCACGCGCACGATTGTAGGTCCCGTCGCCCGTCGCCGAGTTTTCAGCCACACTGCGCCGGCATGCAATCGGCGCTCAACCGCAAGCTGCTCGTGGTCACCGGCAAGGGTGGAGTGGGCAAGACGACGATCGCCGCGGCGCTCGGCCTGCTTGCGGCGCGCGAGGGACGCAGAACGATCGTCGTCGAGGTCGGCGAGCAGAGCCGGCTGCCACGGCTGTTCGGGACCGCCGCGCCACAGCCTGGCGTCGAGACGGTCTTGCGGGAGCGGCTGTCGAGCATCTCGATCGATCCGGACCGTGCGCTGCTCGAGTGGCTGCAGGCGCTCGGCGGGCGCGTCTCGGGCCGGGTGCTCGCCTCCAGTGGCACCTTCCAATATTTCGCGGCCGCGGCGCCGGGCGCGAAGGAGCTCGTGACGATGGTCAAGATCTGGCGGCTCACACGCGGCGCGCGCGGCGGGCGCGGCGCTCGCTCGCGCGGCTACGACCTCGTCGTGCTCGACGCGCCAGCAACCGGACACGCGCTGGGCATGCTCGGCTCGCCGCACACGTTTGGCGCGATTGCCCGCGTCGGACCGATCGCGGGGCAGACGCAGCAGCTGCAGGACCTACTCGAGAGCCCGGCCCAATCGAGCTACGTGGCGGTCGCGCTCGCCACGGAGATGGCCGTGACCGAGGCGCTCGAGCTGCAGGATGGTCTCCACGCGCGGCTCGGCCGCGACCTTGAGGCCGTAGTCGTCAATCAACTGCTGCCGCGCCGCTTCAGCGCCGAGGAGCTGCGCGAGATCGTCGCGCTCGAGGGCGCCGCCGGCCACGGCGGCGGGAGCAGCCGCGCGCGCGCCGGCGCCGGGGAGACGCCCACGGCGACCGAGGCCGAGAGACGAGCGATGACCGTTTCAGCGTCGCGCGCGGCGCGCGCAGTCCATGACCGGGCGCGTTTCCAACACAACCAGCTGGCGCGGCTGCGGCGGCGCAGCTTCGACGTCATCCCGGTCCCGTTCGTATGGGGAGCCGCTCTCGATCTAGCGGCGGTGGACGGGATCGCGACGCGGCTGGCGCGAGCGATGTGACGCTCGTCGTCGCGAGCGCCGTCGGCTCGATCGCGCCCAAACGAACGCTCAGGGCGCCGCGAGGCGGTAGCGGCGCGTAGTCGCATCCCGCTCGAGCAGGCCGACGGCGAGCAGCGTCGTCACATACCGGTGTGTGGTGCTCGTGTTCATGCCCAACATCCGTGCAAGTTCAG
>JASLHP010000077.1 GCA_030149625.1 Solirubrobacteraceae bacterium | reverse complement strand
CCGAGACCACTGCAGCGTCGCGGCGATCGCAAACGCGTAGGCTGGGCGGCCGCGAAGTCTGAGGCGGCGCTCCTTGATCAGGACGCGCTGCGCGTCTGCGCTGCGCTGTCCCGGATGCGCGACCAGCGGTACGGTGCGCCTGAGGCGACGCGGCGCGGCGCGGTTTTCGACGTTGGAAAACTGGTAGAGGACGTCGTAGGGATCGTTGGCGTGTCTGCTTGCGAGCACCGAGCGAAGCCGCAGTGAGGCGATGCCGCCGGCAAGCTGCGCGCTCACAAAAGCGGTAAAGCGGTTACGGCTGTACCAGCGGTTCCATCGCCAGGAGCTCGTTCCCCAGACGAATGTGAGATTCTCGACATCGGTGATGCGCGGCGGCAGCTCGTGCTCGTTGGAGGGAAAGAAGCAATCGATGCGGTGACCGAGCCTCGCGAGCCCGGGCAGTAGGTCGGTCGCGATACCGGGAACCCCGCCGGCATCGTCGACGGGGGCAAATCCGATCCATGCTATGTGAAGTGATTTTTGTGACACGAGCGAGAGCGATGCTATCAACCCTTGACTGTTGCAATCACTGATTTTGTGAAGATCGGACGGTCACTGGAGCCCGTCATAGCCCCATAGCGCGATCAGGTCGCGATCCAGGTACTCGCTGAGCGCCTCGACCTCCGATTTGAAGCGCACGCGCAGTTCCGCCATCAGCTGCTCGTCGGCCGCGGACGGCTCGCGGTAGACGATGCGGCTCCTGACCGTGCGCAGCAGCCGGCGGCGCGGGCCCTGCGGCGTCAACGCCTTCAGCCCGGACTTCAACGCCCGCGATGCCGGCCCGCCACCCACGGCGACGGCGTGCACGAGTTCATGAACGGCCTGCGAGCGCGCGCGGACACTCGTGTTGGACTCGACCGTATCGACCGGAACGGCATCGTCAACTCCGAGAAAGCGCAGCACCGTGCGCACGGTGCCCTCGTTGTCGGCACGAAAGTCGTCGTAGATCAGGATCAGCCGCTGCTCAGCCGCGAACGCCGTCTGGTAGCGGCGCAACTGCTCCACGTAGCGCACGTGCTCCGCGTATTGCAGCATCTGCGGCCAATAGGAGTGGCGCGGCAGGTTGCGAGCTTCGCGTCTGGCGGCTTCGAGCTCGAGCGCGCGCCGGAAGTCGCTCTCGGTCTCGATGTGCGCCTCGAGGAACTGCAGATGCAGCGAGCGCAGAAAGCTCGCGGGCTCGCGCAGAATCGCAATGATCCGCGCGCGCGGCTGTGCCGCGGCGATCAGCTCGGCCGCCGCACGGGACCAGAGATAGGTGGTGGACGCCTCCCCCACGCGCTGGCCCGGCGCGGCGCGCTCGAACAGCGTCGCGTATTGGGCGAGCGTCTCGGGGATCGCGAACGGCTCGCGCGGCGGCGGGCGGAAGCGCAGCTCAGGAGAGAAGTACCACGGCTCCTTCTCCTCGCCCATGAAGATCTGCGGATGGCGTCCCAGCATCTCGTAGAGCGCCGTGGTGCCGCTCTTGGGGTGTCCGACGATGAAGAAGTCGGGCACCCGCACAGCCAGCGCCGGCGCCGCGCCCGGCCCGCTCTGCGCTTCGGTCGCGCGCGGCGCGGCGCGAGTGGAGCCAGGGCTCTCAGCGCTGCCGCTCACGGTATTGCGCCGCTGTCGGTTCCGCTCGCGATCTTCGACGCGGAGCGGTAGTAGGCATTGTGCTGTTGGAGGAAGTCGATCGTGTCGAACGCGACCAGCCTGCCGTCGATGATCACCATCACGCGGTCGCAGATGTCGAGCGTCGACATGCGGTGGGCGATGATGAACAGCGTCAGCTCGTGCCTGAGATCCCGCAGCGAGTCCTGGATCAGCGCCTCGGAGTTCGGGTCGAGCGCGCTCGTCGGCTCGTCGAGCACGAGCACCTCGGGTTTTGCGGCGAGCGCACGGGCGAGACACAGGCGCTGCTGCTGGCCGCCGGAGACCGCGTCGGCGCGTGGCCCGACGATCGTGTCATAGCCTTTCTCCCAGCCGACAATCTCCTCGTGGATGTGAGCCAGCCGCGCCGCCCGCTCGACCGCCTCGGCCTCGATGTCGCGGTCGAAACGGATGTTGTCTGTGACGGAGGCGTGCAGCAGCCGCGGTTCTTGAGGCACGTAGACGATGCGCTGGCACCAATCCTCGTGGGTGAACTGCTCCGCCGGCTCGCCGTTGACGAGATAACTGCCCCGCTGCGGGTAGCGCAGTCGCAGCAGGATCTGGATCAGCGTCGACTTGCCGGCGCCGGTCGGGCCGATGATGCCGACGACCTCGCCGCGCTTGACCTCGAAGCTGACATCCGAAAGCACCTCGCGACCCGCGCGATAGCCGTAGGAGACCGCCTCGAGTGCGAGCGTCCGTACCGTCTCAAGCGGCACGCTGCCCCGCGCCGGGGCGCTCTCGGCGTAGCGGCGCTCGGCTTCCTGCGTGCGCTCGATGAACGGCAGGCTCTGGGAGAGACCCTGGTAGGTGGCCATCCCCTGCTGGCCGCTGCGGGCCGAGCGCACGAGCAGCAGGATGATCGCACCGAGCGACGCCGTGTTGTTGTGGCCGCCGATCGCATGCAGGACCTCGAGTCCCACCAGCACCATGATGAAGATCAGGCTCTGGAACAGGTTGGGGACGATTTTGGTGAGCAGCTGGGTGGAGAACAGCAGGTCGCGCGCGCGCGCGACCAGCACCTCGATCCGCCTGCGCTGGGCCTCGGCTACGCCGAAGACTTGCGTCTCCTCGGCAACGCGAATCGCCTCGTTGATGCCGCTCGCGTAGCGAACCTGGGCCTTGGAAAGAGCGCGAGCGCGCCTGACCCCGAGCGTTTTCAGCGGTCGCAGCACGACGAAGATCAGCACCGCGACCACCAGGATCGCGGCGGCGGCCACGACGTTCAGCAGAAACGCGGTCACGACCAGGGTGAGGAAGTTCAGGGCGCTGGTGAGCAGGCTGGTCGCCCCCATGGCGCCCCCGGTCGCCTGCATCGTCTGGCTGGTCATCGTGTCTTGCAGCTGGCCCTCGCGGTCGCGCGATTGCACCTCCCAGGAGGCGGTCGTGAACGCATAGAAGAGCTTCGTGCGCAGGCTCGCCTGCACCTCCGCGGCGATGCGCGCCGGCAGGATCGAGATCGGTATCTGCATGACGAGGCGAACCAGCGCGAGCGCAAAGGCGACCTCGATCAGCGTGCCGGTCGTCGGCGACGCGTGCAGCACGCCGGTGTGTATGTGGATCCGGTCCTTGTGGTCGACCAGCGTCGCCGCGATCTCGGCGATCAGCGCGAGCGTTCCCGCTTCGGCGAACCCCGACACGAGCGAGGTCAGCGCGAGCCACACGACGGTTCTGCGCCGCGCGCCGAGCAGCACGCTCAGCCGCGCGGCCATCGAGGACGGCTTCGTGTCCGGCGCGGAGGGACGTGCGCTCACGACGCGCCCGCGGGGCCGATCGCGATTCTCGCGCGCCGAGCACTCGCCGGCGGTGTCTCACTCGCGCTCCAGCCGGGACCGGCGAACCAGTACGCGATCGCTCCTGGCGCGAACCACAGAAACGCGCCGACGGTGACCACGAGCGTCGGCCCTGAGAAACCTTGGACGGTGAGCGCCACGAACGCCGCGAGGATCCCCACCAAATAAGTGCGCAGCTCGATGTCACCGATTCGCCTGAGGCGAGTGGCCGCGAGCCCGATCGCGCTCAGCGACAGGCCGATCCACAGGAACAAGCCGGGGAAGCCCATTTCCTTCATCAGCACGCTGTAAGCCGATCCGCCCGAGACTCTTTCGCCTTCGATTTCCAGGCGCTGCTTGCCGCCGAATCCGGACACCGAGCCGGTCGTGCCGAGCCCGAAGCCGAAGGGCGCATCCACGAGGTCACGCGGAATCTCGCTGAGGCTCTTTTCCTTGCCGCTGGCGCCCGATTCTTCCGTGCGCTGCAGGCTCGTCAGCGTTTCCTGCCGCGTGAAGACCCCGTTGCCATATACGGACACCAGCACCGAGCCGACGATCAGCACGAGCACCGCCATCACGACGAGACCCACGAGCGGACGGCTCACGCGCAAACCGGCGAGCAGCGAGAACAGCGCAAAGCAGAGGAGCGCCAAGACGCCGATCACGACCGAGGTACGCGAAGCGGCGGTGGCGATCCCGAGCACAGCCCCCAGGGAGAACAGCAGGACCGGCCATCTGCGGCGCAGCCGGTTGGCCGCGAGCAGCGCCATCAGGCACGGCAACGCCAGCGTGCCGATGTTGCCGCCGAAGCCTGCGTCTGAGCCGAGCGCCGGCGGGCGCACCCGCGCCACTCCGCCGGCGGCGTAGGTTCGCGCCGTGATCCCGTTGCCTTCGCCGCCCGTCGCCAGTTCGCGATAGCCAGGCCCCCACGAGGCCAGCTGAGCCGGGCTGAGCCGCGCCTGCACGGCGCCGACCATCCCGTTGGCGAGCGCGATCACGCCGAGGATCAGGAACAGCTGGCGCATTCGCTGCTTGGAGCGTAGGAGCAGGTAGCCGAAGAAGAAGAACGGCACCCACTCGAGCTCTTGGCGGTAGCCGCCGAGCGTCTTGACGATCCCGTCGGTGTGCGGGTTGAGCGCCTCGATCAACGCAAATGCCACGAACGCCAGCACCCATCCGGACAGCGGCGGCAGCTGCACTCGCGCTTTGCTCGATACGAGGCGCATGGCCATGCTGAGCGCGATCGCGATGATCAGGATGTCGCGCAGCCCCGAGGCGAGCTGGCTGTGAGCCTCCAGCTTGATCGGGCCGTCGAGCAGCCCGAGGTACAGGACGAGCAGCGCGACCGTCACCTCATAGCGCGAGCTGAGCAGCAGCGCGACCACGCCCGTGACACCGATGATGACCCCGAACACGAGCGCCGGATTCGGGTTGGGGTAGGCGACCGTGATGCCCAGCCCGAGCGCCAGCGGCGCGAGCACCGTGAAGGCGAGGAGCAGAAGATCGTGGATGCGGCGGTTGAGCACAGCCGGGTGCACTTCCCCGAAGGCCGGGGTCAGGTGCGCGTCGCCGGGGCTCATAGCCGGCTGAGCCTGCTCCGCCAGCTCCGTGTGCTGTAGCTCGAGAACCCGAACCGCTCGATGTCCTGCTGCGAAGCGCCGTTCGCGATCACGCCGAGCACCGGCGCGCTCGGCGTACGCGCAAGCAGTTGCACGAGGCGCCGCGCCGAGATCTCGCGGGTCTGCCCCACGCGTGCGACGAGCAGGATGCCGTCGACGAGCCGCAGCAGCGGGATCGCGTCGCTGACCTCCAGCGGCCCCGGCGCGTCGATCAGCACGTAGTCGAAGTCCGCGGCGAGCCCGCGCAGCGTCTCCGCCATCGCCTCGCCGGCCAACAGCGCGGGCGGGTTGACGGCGGTCGTGCCAGCCGTCAGCACCGCAGTCGAGCCGGTGCTCGGCGCCTGCACCACGGTCGCGGTGGCGCCGTCGCTCGCCGCCGGCTGCTCCGAGCCAGTCGGCGGCAGCCGCACGCCCACGCCCTGCATCGCTTCGCGAATGCTCAGTTTGCCCTCGAGCACGTCCGCGAGCCCTTCGCGGCCGCTTACGCCGAGTAGCTTCGTGAGCGCCGGCCGGCGCAGGTTGGCCTCGACGACCGCCACCGCCTCGCCCGCGTCGCTCTGCGTCAAGGCGAGATCCGCGAGCACGGTGGACACGCCATCGCCCGGGTCGGCGCTCACGAACAGGATCGTGCGCCGTCGCCCGTGCCCGTCCTGCTCGACGCTACCGACCTGCCCTCCGTGCCCGTCGTGCCCGACACCGCCGACCTGCAGGCTGGTGTGCAAGCGCTGCAGCGCGTCGCGCAGCGTCCGAGCGGGCCTCGGCGGCGCTCCATCCTCGTGCACGACGGGCCTGCGCACCGCTCGCAGCGCGGTCACGATCTCGGTCTCGAACGCCGCTTCGATCTCGCTCAGCGAGTGCAGGCGGTGATCGAGCCGGGCCAGCGCGTAGACGAGCAGCGCCGCCAGCAGGATGCCCACCGCGAAGCCGAAGATCGCGTTCTGCTTGGGCGAGGAGGAGATCTTGACGACGTTCTTCGGCTTGACCGGGTTGAGCTGCCTGACGCTGACGACGCCGAGGTCCGCTTCCAGCTCGTTGATCTTGCTGGCGAGGTTCGTGGCCTGCAACGTCTCCGCGGCGCTTGGCGCGCTGCTCTTGGAGCTCGGCTTTGACCCTTTGGACGCGGACGCGCTCGCTTCGCTGCTGCGCACCGCGGCGCCCGTTTCGATCCTGCGCAACTGCCTGCGCGTGAGCGAAATCGCGGCTTCTACGGCGCGCTGGTATTTGCGATTCTGGCGATTGGCGTAAGTTTGCGCGGTGAGGTTCGCGAGCAGCGCCGCGCCGCGGGCGCTGTGCGCTTCGGTCGTGAGGGCGATGAACTCGCTTTTTTCGGAGGCCTTTGCCTTCGTCTTGCCGGTGAGCGCGGTGCGTACCGTCTTCGTCTTGCGCTGCTTGCGGAGCTGTTCGCGGACAGCGCCCTTGATGATGCTGGAGTTGATCAGCGTCGCCTGTGCGCTGGGTTCCAGCGCGCCTGACTTCTTCGTGGCGGTGACGCCGATGCCGCCGATCTGGGTCTGTTCTTCGGCGCCCGCGCCGAGATAGATCTGCGTGCTCGCCTGGTAGGTCGGCCGCGCCTCATGTCTGTAATAAACATAGGTGCCGATCGCGACCAGCACCCCCACGATCAGAATCAGCCACTTACGTCTCCAGATCGGCGCGAACATCGCGCTGGCGTCAGTAGGCTGGTTCATGGTACGTGTTTTAGGATCCGTCCAAGGCCGCTGCCGCAGTCGTGCAGCACCAGCTTAAGGCTACCGGTAAGCAAGCAGTAAAGCGAGGCTCCGTGGCCGGCGCCGACAGCAGACATGCAGCGCTCCGCGTGTCTGCGACGATGCTGCCGGTGAGCGTGACGCGCATGGACGGCGGCGGCCTCGAAGGACGTCCGAGTGGCGAGCTCCTGGTGGTCAGCCACCCCGCGATCGTCGACGTCAACCAAGCGGTCTACCGGGAGCTCACGCGGCGCGGATGGCGCGTCACGATCGTCGTGCCGACGCGCTGGCGACACGAGTATTCGCACACGGACGTGACCCCGCGGGCGCTCCCGGGGCTCGAGTCCTCGCTGCGCCCGACGCGCGTCCTCTGCAAGGGGCGCCCGCAGCGACATGTCTACCTGACTCGGCCCCGCTCGATTTGCGCTGCGACGCGCCCCGACGTGGCGTTCGTCGAGGCCGAGCCCTACGCGCTCGCGGCGACGCAGTGGGCGCGAGCGTGCACGCACGGCGGCGTTCCATTCGGCGTTCAGTGTTACGAGAACATCGACAGGCCGCTGCCCGCGGCCGTGCGCTGGATGCGCTCGCGAGTGCTGCGCGAGGCCGCGTTCGTGGCGGCGCGCTCCGACAGCGCGGCCCGCCTCGCGCGTGCGTGGGGCGCCGCGGGTGAGGTCGGTCTCGCCCCGCCGGCGGTGCCCAGCTGGGAGAGCATCCCGGAGCGCTCGGAGCGTGGCCATTTCACCGTCGGCTACGCGGGGCGCTTGATCGAGAGCAAGGGTCTCACCGACCTGCTGGCAGCGGTGCGTCAGCTGCACGCGCCCGTGGAGCTGCTGCTGGTGGGCGACGGCGAGCAGCGCGCGCGGCTCGAGGGTCAGCCGATCCCGGGCTCGAGCGTGCGCGTGTTGCAGGGTCTCGGCCACGATCAGATGGCAGGCGCCTATGCGCAGATCGACGTGCTCGTGCTGCCTTCGCGCACGACCCCCACGTGGAAGGAGCAGTTCGGCCGTGTGATCATCGAGGCGCTGTGGTGTGGCGTGCCGGTGGTGGGCTCGGACTCGGGCGAGATCCCGTGGCTGATCGGCCTGACCGGCGGCGGGCTGGTCTTTCCCGAGGGCGACAGCGAAGCGCTCGCGCGCCGGCTGGCCGAGCTTCGCGCGGCGCCCGAGCTGCGCGAGCGGTTCGCGGACACCGGGCGCGCCGCGGTCGAGCGGCTGTTCTCGGTAGCCGCCGCGAGCGACCAGCTCGAACGTCTGCTCGTGAACGCCGTAGGGTCGGCGCCGCAACGCAGCTGAGGGCCGCCGCCGGTTCGCCGTCTCGGTGTCGTCCGCGGGAGC
>JASLHP010000032.1 GCA_030149625.1 Solirubrobacteraceae bacterium | reverse complement strand
GCGCTCGCCTTCGCGTCGTGCGCCAGCTCGCGCGCGCGCTGCGCGGCGGCATAGCTGCCGGGATGCTCGCGTCCGTATGCGAGGTAGGCACGCGCGACCGCGGCGAGCGCGTCGCTGCCCGCGCGACCGGCCGCGGCGCGGCTCAGCGCGGCCGCGAGCTCGCGCGCACCGCGAGCACCGAGCCGGCGCCGCAGGTCCTCGAGACCGTCGACGTGCGCGTACAGCGACGGCGAGCGCACGCCCAGCGCGGCCGCGAGCGCTGACAGCGTCACCGTCTCCAGACCTTCGGCGTCGGCGAGTCTCGCCGCGGCTTGCACGACCGCCTCGGTGTCGAGCCCGGCGCGCGGCATCAGCGCCCGCCGGCGCGCGCGATCGCCGCGTCCATCGCCTGCAAGGGCGAGCTCAGTGCCGGCCCGTGGCCGCAGGCCAGCACGGTCGGCTCGAGCGCCCGCAGCGCGCGCGCGGACTCGACGACCAGGCCACGATCCTGCGTGCCCATCGACGGGAGCGGAAAGCGCTGGGTCAGGCGGTTGGGAATCTCGGCGCGTCCGTAGGTCGTGAACGTGTCGCCCGCGATCAGCGCGCGATCGCGCGTGTCCAGGAACGCGACGTGGCCGGGCGTATGCCCCGGAGATGCGACCACCTCGAGGGCGCCGATCCGCTCGCCGCCGCGCAGGAGCGTGTCGGGACGCGTCGCGAGCTTCGGCCACGACCCGCGCGGCTTGCCGTCCACCACCTGCTCGCCGGCGAGGATGCGCGCGTCGGGCTCGCCGATCAGCACCTCCACGCCCTCGCCCAGCCGCGCGCGCAGCTCGTCGAGCGCCCCAACGTGATCGCCGTGCCCGTGCGTGAGCGCAATGCGGCGGATCTCGCCGCCCGCGTCGCGCGCCGCCGCGACGATCTCCTCGGCGGCCTTGCCGATCGTCGTGTCGACGAGCGTGAACCCGTCTGTCTCGCGGACGAGGTAGGCGTTGACGAAGCGCAGCCGCTTCAGCTGGATGAGGTTGCCGGTTACCGCGGTGACACGCATCTTGACTATGCCTCCTAGTTATTTGCCTAATGATATTAGGTTAGCAGTGATGGCCCACCCGGCGCGGCTTCGACGACCGCGCCCGCACCCGCCGGCTGTCTTGCGGCATGCTTCTGCGTGGCTTGACAACAGACCCTGAAGCAGACGCTGCGACATACGCCGGCCGCACGGCCTGGGCGCGAAGCCTCGCGGCGCCGGTGCGCGACTTCCTCGGCACGGAGACCGGCGGCGCGAGCGTGCTGCTCGCGGGAACGATCCTCGCGCTGGCGTGGGCCAACTCGCCCTGGTCGCATTCGTATGCCTCGCTGTGGAGCACGCGATTGGCGGTGACGCTCGGCGGCGAAAGCATCTCGATGGACCTGCGCCACTGGATCGACGAGGGACTGATGACCATGTTCTTCCTGGTCGTCGGGCTCGAGGCCAAGCGCGAGCTCGACCTCGGCGAGCTGCGCGAGCGCCGGCGCGTGACGATCCCCGTGATGGCCGCGCTCGGCGGCATGAGCGTGCCGGTCGCGATCTACCTCGCGTTCAACGCCGGCGGCCCCGGAGCGCACGACTGGGGCGCGGCGATGTCGACCGACACCGCCTTCGCGCTCGGCGCCGTGGCACTGCTGACGCCACGCGCGGCAACGCGTCTGCGCGTGTTCCTGCTGACGCTCGCGGTGGTCGACGATTTGTGTGCGCTGCTCGTGATCGCGGTCGCCTACTCGACGCACGTGTCGCTGCTCGCGCTGGCGATCGCGGTGGCACTGTTCGCGGTGCTGCTGGCGCTCCGCTACGCGCCACGTTGGCGCGGGCCGGTCTCGGTGGCCCTCGGCGTCGGCGTCTGGATCGCGATGTTCGAGTCGGGCGTCGACCCCGTGATCTCGGGCCTCGCCGTCGGGCTCGCGACGAGCGCCTATCCGCCCTCGCGCGAGGATCTCGAGCGCGCGACCGATCTCACGCGCTCGTTTCGCGAGCAGCCCACGCCGGAGCTGGCGCGTTCGGCGCAGCAGGGCGTGCTGTCGGCGATCTCGCCCAACGAGCGCCTCCAGTACGGCCTGCACCCCTGGACCGGATATGTGATCGTGCCGCTGTTCGCACTCGCCAATGCCGGCGTGCACGTAACGGGACGACTGCTCGAAAGCGCGATCCGCTCGCCGATCACGCTCGGCATCCTCGTCGGCTACGTGCTCGGCAAGCCGATCGGCATCGCCGGCGCATCCTGGCTGGCCTCGCGACCCGCGGTGCGCGGACCGCGCTCGCCGCTGAGCCCGCCGCTGCTCGCCGCCGGCGGCGCCTTCGCCGGCATCGGCTTCACCGTCTCGCTGCTGATCTCGAGCCTCGCCTTCCGCGGCCAGCGCCTCGAGGAGGCCAAGCTCGGCGCGCTCGGCTCGGTGGTGCTCGCGCCGTTGCTCGCGTGGTCGGTGCTGCGGCTCGTGCGGCGCCTGCCGACGAGCGTGCGCGCGCGCCAGATCGCCGGCACCGCCGAGGACATCCTCGACCTCTCCAGAGACGTCGATCCCGAGCGCGACCACATCCGCGGCGCCGAGGACGCGCCGGTCACGCTCGTCGAGTATGGCGACTTCGAGTGCCCGTACTGCGGACAGGCCGAGCAGGTCATGCGCGAGCTGCTCGCCTCCTTCGACGACGACCTGCGCTACGTGTGGCGCCACCTGCCGCTCAACGACGTGCACCCGAACGCGCAGATCGCCGCCGAGGCCGCGGAGGCGGCGGCGACTCAGGGCCGCTTCTGGGAGATGCACGACACGCTGCTCGGGCATCAAGGCGACCTGCGCCCGTCGCACATCGCCGACTACGCCGCGGAGCTCGGGCTCGACGCCGAGCGCATCAACGGCGAGCTGCACCGCCACGAGTACGCGACGCGCGTGCGCGAAGACGTCGCCGGCGCCGACGAGAGCGGCGTCTCGGGCACGCCGACGTTCTTCATCAACGGCCGCCGCCACTACGGCACCTACGACGTCGCCACCCTGACCGCCGCGGTGACGGCCGCGCGCAGGCGCGCGAGCCTGACGGCCAAGGCGGCCGCGCCCGCATGAGCCCCTCGGCGCTGGCCGATCCGCGGCGCTGGCTCGTCGAACACGATCGTGACCTCGCCGCGCTGCGCCGCGCCGCACGCGCGGCGATCGTGATGCCGGCGATGTTCGCGCTCGGCGAGGAGTTGATCGCAAACCCCGCGATCGCGACGTTCGCGGCGTTCGGGTCGTTCGCGATGCTGCTGCTGGTCGACTTCAACGGCCCGCCGCGCGAGCGTCTGCTGTCGCAGGCGACGCTCGCGCTCGCGGGCTGCGCGTTCGTGTGTCTCGGCACGCTCGTGTCCCAAAGCGTCTGGCTCGCGGCGGCGCTGACCGCGCTCGTCGGCTTCGCGGTGATCTTCGCCGGCGTCGTCAGCTCGGTCCTCGCCGGAGCCACGACCTCGCTGCTGCTCGCGTTCATCCTGCCCGTCACGATCCCCGGGCCGGTCTCCTCGATCCCCGATCGACTCGCCGGCTGGGGCCTCGCGGCGGCTGCGTCGCTGATCGCGATCGCCCTGCTGTGGCCGGCGCCGACGCGCGGCGCGCTGCGCGCGTCGGCGATCGACGCGTGCAGGGCGCTCGCGGCGAGGCTGCGCGCGGAGGTCGCGATCGCGATGAGTGACGGCGAGCAGACGTTCGCGCGCGATCGCGAACACGCGAACGCACAGGCCGCCGAGACGATCGCCGCGCTGCGGCGCAGCTTTCTGGCGACTCCGTTTCGCCCGACGAGCCTCAGCACCGCGGCGCGAACCG
>JASLHP010000007.1 GCA_030149625.1 Solirubrobacteraceae bacterium | reverse complement strand
GAACGCAGATTGCGGAAAGCCGCCTTCCCCGGGTCCAGGCGCCGCGTTAGGTATCGTGCCGGCGCGTGCTGCAGCCCGTCGCCGTCGCCCACAAGACGCTCAACGATTACACGCACATCTGCGGCCGCGAGCTGATCGCCGAAATCCGGGAGCTGGCCGAGCCGCTGCAGGGCCAGCGCGTGGTGCACGTCTCCGCGACCGCGTTCGGCGGCGGCGTCTCGGAGATTCTGTACACGCTCGTGCCGCTGATGCGCGACGTCGGCCTGGACTGCGAGTGGCACGTGATCTACGGTCGCGAAGAGTTCTTCAACGCGACCAAGCTGATGCACAACGCACTGCAGGGTGCGCCCCAGGACCTCGACGAAGAGCAATGGGCGACTTGGCGCAAGTACAACGAGATCAACGCGCGCGAGCTGACCGGCGGCTGGGACGTCTGCCTCGTGCACGATCCGCAGCCGGCGGCGCTGTGCAAGTTGGTGCCCGAGAAGGCGAAGGGCTGGGTATGGCGTTGCCACATCGACGTGTCGACCCCAAACCCGGACACGATCGGCCAGCTGCTCCCCTACATCCAGGAGTATCCGCAGTCGCTGTTCCACATGCGCGAGTACGTACCCGAGGGGATGAGCGGCCAAGTCAACGTCGTGCCCCCCGCGATCGACCCGTTGACGCCCAAGAACATGGCGCTGTCGCCCGAGGACGGCGCGTTCGTGTGCGGACAGTTCGGGATCGACGTCGACCGCCCGCTGATCTGCCAGGTCTCCCGCTTCGACCCGTGGAAGGACCCACTGGGCGTGATCGACGCCTACCGCATCATCAAGGAGTCGATGCCGGACGTGCAGCTCGCGCTCGTCGGCTCGATGGCCAGCGACGACCCCGAGGGCTGGGACTTCTTCAACTCGACGATCGCGCACGCGGACGGCGACCCCGACATACACATCCTCAACAACTTCAACAACGTCGGCGCGATCGAGGTCAACGCGTTCCAGTCGCATGCCGACGTGCTGATCCAGAAGTCCACGCGCGAGGGCTTCGGGCTGACCGTCTCTGAGGCGATCTGGAAGGCGCGTCCGTTCGTCGGCGGCGACGTCGGCGGGATTCCGCTGCAGATCGAGGACGGCACCACCGGCTATCTGGTGTCCAGCGTCGAGGAGTGCGCCCAGCGCACGATGGAGTTCCTGCGCGATCCCGAGCTCGGCCGCGTGCTGGGCCGGCGCGGCAAGGAGCACGTGCGCCAGCACTTCCTCACGCCGCGCTATCTGCGTGACTATCTGAAGATCTTCAACGAGCTGCGCGAGGCATGACCGACGAGCCGGCACAGCGCCCCGCGCTCGTGCTGGTGAGCAACCGCGGGCCGGTCACGTTCCAAGCCCGCGGCGAGGTGCAGCGCGGCTCCGGCGGGCTCGTGACCGCCTTGACGGGTCTCGCGTCGCACCGCGAAGCGATCTGGATCGCCTCCGCGATGAACGAGCATGACGCGGCGGTCTCGCGCGAGCACGGCGGACGCGCGTTCCCGGTGCGCTCGCCGGCCGGCGGCGAGTACCAGGTGCGTCTAGTGGTCAGCGATCCCGAGGCTTACGACCGCTTCTACAACGTGTTCGCCAACCCGATGCTGTGGTTCATCCAGCATTACCTCTGGGACCTGTCGAATGCGCCGGACATTCGCCGTGAGGAGATCGAAGCATTCGAGTTCGGCTACAACGTCGTCAACGAAGACCTCGCGCGCGCTGTCGTCGAACAGCTGGAGGGGACGAGCGAGCCGATCGTGATGGTCCACGACTATCACCTCTACACGCTGCCCGACCTCGTTCGCCGTGCGCGCCCGGATGTGTTCCTGCACCACTTCATCCACATCCCCTGGACTCAACCAGACGCGTGGCGCGTGTTGCCGATGAGGATCCGCGAGGAGATCTTCACGGGCTTGCTGGCCAACGACATCATCGGTTTCCACACACGCTCTTACCGGCACAACTTCCTGCAGTGCTGCCGTGACCTGATGGACCTCGAGGTCGACTTCGAGCGCGGGCTCGTGCGCACGGGCGAGCGCGAGGTGTGGGTGCGAGCGTATCCGCTGCCGATCGATCACCGCGCGACACGCCAGATCGCGCAGAGCCCACGCGTGCGCGAGTTCGAGGGGCAACTCCTGCGCCGGCGCAGGGACTTCTTGATCTTGAGAGTGGACCGGGCAGACTTGAGCAAGAACGTGCTGCGCGGGTTCTCCGCGTTCGACCTGTTCCTGGAGGAGCACCCGGAGTTCACCGAGCGGGTCACGTTCATCGCACAGCTGATGCCGTCGCGAACCGACGTGCCGCAGTACGCGGAGTACCTGGAGCGCATCGAGGCGCTCGTGGCGGTCGTCAACCACCGTCACGGCACGCCCGACTGGATGCCGATCCAGCTGAAGCTGCGCGACGATCTGGAGGAGGCGATGGCGGCCTACAAGCACTACGACGTACTGCTCGTGAACGCGATGTTCGACGGCATGAACTTGGTTGCCAAGGAGGGGCCGATCGTCAACGAGCACGAGGGCGTCTCGATCCTCTCGGAGAACACCGGCGCCCATGAGGAGCTCGGCGAGTACGCGTTGTCGGTCAACCCATTCGACATCCAGGAGCTCGCGAACTCGATCTACGCGGCGCTCACGATGAACCCCCGCGAGCGCGGCCAACGGGCCGCGGGGCTGACCCAGATCGTGACCTCGCGCGACCCCGGCGACTGGATCGACGAGCAGCTTGCGGACATCCGCGCCAAGGGCGCCGCCCGCTAGCGCGCGGCCGAGCGGACCGCCTCAATCCTGGCGGGCGCGACTTCTATCTATACTCTTGCGTCGAAGCCGTATGACCCTGCCCGCATCCACATACGATCTCGTGCTGTTGCTCGACCCGCAGACGCCCGACGACGGGCGCGCAAAGATCGTCGCTGACGCGCGCGCCGCCGTCGAAGCGCAAGGCGAGCTGCTGCGCCACGACGACTGGGGTGAGCGTCCGCTCACCTACCCGATCGCCAAGAAGACCAGCGCCGAGTACCACCTGCTGCAGTTTCACGCGGGCTCGGGCGAGTTGCTGAGCGGCCTGGAGCGGACGCTGCGAATCACCGACGGCGTCATGCGCTTTCGGATCATCAAGCTCGCGCCGGGCGTACCCGACGCGCCCGACATGCGTTCCGCCGCGGCTCCCGCGACCCGTCGCGTCGAGACCGACCAGCCCGAGACCCGCGAGCAGGGCGAGGACGCGGTCGAGGCTGAGCTGGCAGTGGGCGAGCCGGCCTAGCGCCGGCGATCGCCTGACCACAGTCAGCGCTTCTGCACAAGCCGCGAGCGTAATAAGATCGGCCCATGGGCTGGGCCGAGGCTGAGGACATGGGAGATCGATCGCGGAACCGCACGGACGTGCTGCGCGCATCGCCACCGATGTTCGACTCGAAGATCCTCGACGCGCTCTCGCGCGTGCATCCGACGGTGCCAGTGATCATCTTCTTGCCGGCGATCGTCGCGCTCGCGGCCTGGGGCCTCGCGGACACGACGGTGGCGGCAGCCGCCGGTCTCGCGGTGGCTGGCTATGCGCTGTGGACGCTGTTCGAGTACTGGCTGCACAGAGTCGTGTTCCATTTCGAGCCGGAGGACGGCGTCGGGGCGCGTCTGCACTGGATCATCCACGGCGTCCACCACGATCACCCCAACGACCCGATGCGCTTGGTGATGCCGCCAGCCGTGAGCGTGCCCCTGGGGGCGGCGGTGTTCGGCCTGCTGTACCTGAGCTTCGGAGCGCGCTGCGCGCCCGCTCTCGGCGCGGGCTTCTTCACGGGCTACCTCGTGTACGACCTGACCCACTACTACCTGCATCACTTCCGGCCACACGGGCGGCTGGGAAGGATGCTGCGCGAGCGCCACATGCGCCACCACTTCCAGGACGACACCCGCGGCTTCGGAATCAGCGCTCCCTACTGGGACGAGGTGTTTCGCACCTCCTCACGCGCGAAGCGATCTTCGCAATGAGCGGGATCGACGACCGCGCACCGCGTTCGCGCGAGAGTCGCGCCCACCCGCCGCTCTAGACTCGGGAGCCGCTACTCCCAGATGACGGGCATTCCTCCTGCCGAGCGCAGGACCGACGAGCCGAAAGGACAACAGCCGTGGCCGCCACCAACATCAACCGCGTCGTGCTGACCGGGAACTTGACCGCCGACCCCGAGCTGCGCTCGCTGCCGAGCGGCACCTCGGTGTGCGAGCTGCGCGTCGCATGCAACTCACGCCGCAAGGACCAGAGCACGGGAGAATGGATCGACAAGCCCAACTACTTCAACGTCAAGGTCTGGGGCGCGCAGGGCGAGAACGCAGCGCGCTATCTGTCGAAGGGACGCCCTGTCGCACTCGACGGGCGACTCGACTGGCGCGAGTGGGAGGCACAGGACGGGACGAAGCGCCAGACAATCGATATCATTGCCGACTCGGTGCAGTTCCTTGGCTCGCGCGATGACGCCTCCGGTGGAGGTGGGTTCGCCGGTAGCGGGCCTTCGAGGGGCAGCGACATCCCGGTAGACCAAGGGGATTTCCAGCCCGCGCCGGTCGCCAGCGCAGCCGCAGACGACGATATCCCGTTCTAGCCAGTACAGCGAGGTCCCAGTGTTTCCCAGCGTAGTCAGCATGCCTCACGATCACCGCAGCCCCGGTGGAGAACGCTGATGGCCAAGGCACGCGGTCGTGGCAAGCCGGTACGCCGGCGAGACAAGAAGGGCGGCCCTGGCAGCGGCCGGCGTAAGCCATGCCAGCACTGTCGCGACAAGGTCGAGCAGGTCGACTACAAGGACGTCGCGTCGCTGCGCAAGTTCATCTCCGAGAAGGGCAAGATCCGCTCGCGGCGGATCACGGGCTCCTGCCGGCGCCACCAAGTGCAGATCGCACGCGCCGTCAAGCGCGCGCGCGAGCTCGCGCTGCTCCCCTACGTGAACGAGGGCGGGCGCGACGACAACCCCCGCCGCGAACGCGGCGACCGGGATCGCGAGCGCTAGGCAGCCACGTGCCCGAGGCGATTCTCCTCAAGGACGTCGACACGCTCGGCGAGCAGGGCGCGGTCGTCGACGTCTCCAAGGGCTACCTGCGCAACTACTTGATCCCGCGCAAGCTCGCGCAGCCGGCGACGAAAGGCGCGATCGAGACGGTTCGCCAGCGCCAGGCCGCCGCCGAGCGCGCTGAGCGCGAGGCCGTCGAGCGGGCACAGGAGAACGTGAACCTGCTGAACCGCACCGTGCTCACGATCCCGCAGCAGGCCGGCGCCGACGGACGGCTGTTCGGCTCTGTGACCGCGCAGGACATCGCAAGCGCGATTCGCGAAGCGCGCGGCCTGCGACTCGACAAACGCAACGTGCACCTGCCGGAGCCGATCAAGAACGTCGGTACCTACATGGTCGTCGTCGATGTGGTCGAGGGCGCGACCGCCACGATCAAGACGATGATCGTGGCCAAGAAATAGCGCTCCGCAAGTGAGGCGATCGTCTCCGGTCGCTGTCGCGGCGGGAGCCGAGTCGACTCGCTTGCTCCGCTTGGCCTAGGACTGCCGCCATACGCCCGGTCCGTCCTTGCTTGGTGCGAACATCTGTTCGTGCTTCGCCCAGCTAGCTTTTACTGTCGCGATTTGCGGGAACCGGCCCCTGGCGAGGACTACGGCGACCTAGACTCGGCCGGGTCATGCCGATAATCGCCAGCCCCCAAACCAATGGCGCGAACGGCGCCTCCGGCGGCGTGATCACGCCGCCGCACAACCTCGATGCGGAGCAGTCGGTGCTGGGCGCGATCCTGCTGTCGGATCGGTCGCTGTACGCGCTTGTGATCGAAGAGGGGCTACGCGCGGAGGACTTCTATCGCGAGCGACACGGCACGGTCTACGCGGCGATGCTCGCGCTGTACAACGAAAGCGAGCCGGTCGACGTGCTGACGGTCACCGATCGCCTGCGCCAGATGGGCAAGCTCGAAACCGTCGGCGGCGCGGCAGCCGTGGACGAGCTGACCGGAGTCGTCCCGGCGGCCGGTCACGCACGCCGCTACGCGCAGATCGTGCGCGAGAACGCGCTGCTGCGGCGGCTGTTGAAGAGCACGTATGAGATTCAGGAGAGCGTCCTTGGCCACGACGCGCCGCCGCGCGAGCTGGTCGAGCAGGCCGAGAAGGCGATGCTCGAGGTTGCTCGCGACGACCGCCAGCAAGACTTCCGCGCGATCGAGGAGGTGCTGCAAGAGGAGCTCGACAAGCTGCACCGGCTGTCGCTGGAGGGCACCTCGCTGACGGGCACGCCGTCCGGCTTCAAGGACCTCGACGAGATCACGGGCGGCTTCCAATCGGGCAACCTGATCATCATCGCCGCGCGTCCGGCGATGGGCAAGAGCGCGCTCGTGTGCAACATCGCGGAGAACGCGGCCGTCGAACACGGCAAGCCGGTGGCGCTGTTCTCGCTGGAGATGGCGGAGGCGGAGCTCGCGCAGCGATTCGTGGCCTCGCAGGCGCGCATCAAGGGCGAGGAGCTGCGCAAGGGGCGCGTGGCCGAGCAGCGCTGGCCGAAGATCGTCAAGGCCAGCCAGCGCTTGGCGCGCGCGCCGCTGTGGGTGGACGACTCCAGCGACGTGGGCATGCTCGAGATCCGTGCGAAGGCCCGGCGTCTGCACAGCCAGTGCGAGAACGGGCTCGGCCTGATCATCATCGACTACCTGCAGCTGATGCGCACCGACAGCCGCTACGACAGCCGCGTGACCGCGGTCGGCGAGATCAGTCGGGGCTTGAAGATCCTCGCGCGCGAGCTCGGAGTGCCCGTGATCGCGCTGTCGCAGCTCAGCCGCGCGGTGGAGACGCGGCCGGACAAGAAGCCGCAGCTGTCAGACCTGCGCGAGAGCGGCAACCTCGAGCAGGACTCCGATCTCGTGATGTTCATCTACCGCGACGAGTACTACAACGAGGACTCCGAGCGACCCGGCGAGGCCGACCTGCTGATCGCCAAGCACCGCAACGGGGCCGTCGGCAAAGTAACGCTGACGTTCCAGAAGGAGTACCCCAAGTTCATGAACTACGCCGGAGAGCGGTACGCCGAATGAGCACCCCGTGCGCGCTGTGCGACGACACCGGCTTCGTGGTCGACGAGGCGACCAACACCGCTACGGACTGCGGCTGCCGCACGGCGCGGATCGCCGCGGCACGCACAGCGAGGCTCGAGGGGCGAATCCCGAGCCGATACCGCGGCGTCTCGCTCGACCGGGCGCCGATCAGCGACATGGCGAGGACGGCCCCCGACCAGGTCCGCTCCGTACGCCGCTACGTGCAGGCGATCGACGCGAACATCGACGCCGGCCGCGGATTGTGGATCCAGGGCAACGTCGGCACCGGCAAGACCACGCTCGCGATGCTCGTGTCGAAGGCGGCGTCGAGCGCCGCCTTCGACACGAGCATCGCGAGCGT
>JASLHP010000419.1 GCA_030149625.1 Solirubrobacteraceae bacterium | reverse complement strand
CTCCGCCAGCGCGATCGCGTCCTCGGAGGAGGCGATCGCGCTGGCGGAGGCGGTCCGCGAGGTGAAGGAGAAGATCGGGCTGTGCGAGGTGTGCTTCAACCTGACGGACGAGGCGCGCTGTCGCATCTGCGAGGACGCCCGGCGCGACCACGGCTTGATCTGCGTGGTGGAGGAGCCGAGCGACGTGATCCCGATGGAGCGCACGCACGAATACCACGGCGTCTACCACGTGCTGGGCGGTGCGCTGTCGCCGATCGACGGGGTGGACGCGGAGGACTTGAAGCTGGCGGAGCTGTTCGCGCGCGTGTGCGCGCCGGATGCGGCGGTGCGGGAGGTCGTGCTGGCGACGAACCCGACGACGACGGGCGAAGCCACGGCGCTGCACGTGGCGCAGGAGCTGCGCGTCCGCGCGCCGCTGGTATCGGTGACGCGCCTGGCGAGCGGTCTGCCGGTGGGCTCCGATCTGGAGTACGCGGACGAGGTGACGTTGGGCAAGGCGTTCGTCGGGCGTCGCGCTGTCTAGAGCGGCACGCGCGTTCTTGGCGGGCGCGCCACCCTCGCCCAATATCCTCCAAGCGATGCCTTCGGTGATCGTGATGAAGTTCGGCGGCACCTCGGTGGCGGACGCGGAGCGCGTGAAGCGCGCGGCGCGGCGGATCGTGGGCAAGCGCGAAGAAGGCCACCAGGTCGTGGCGGTGCTGTCGGCGCGCGGCAAGACGACGGATGAGTTGATCGCGATGGCGCAGGAGATATCGCAGGCGCCGGACCCGCGCGAGATGGACATGCTGCTGTCGACCGGCGAGCGCATCTCGTGCGCGCTGTGCGCGATGGCGATCAACGATCTCGGGCATCGGGCGATCTCGCTGACGGGCTCGCAGGCGGGGATCGTGACGGACGAGTCGCACACGAAGGCGCTGATCCTGGACGTGCGCGCGGACCGTATCCGTGCGGCGCTGGGAGAGGACAACATCGTGCTGGTGGCGGGCTTTCAGGGCGTCTCGGAGACCGCTCGCAACGTGACGACGCTGGGCCGCGGCGGCTCGGACACGAGTGCGGTGGCGGTCGCGGCGGCGCTGGGCGCGGAGGTGTGCGAGATCTACACGGACGTCGCGGGCGTGTATTCGGCGGACCCGCGGATCGTGCCGAACGCGCGCAAGTTGGAGACAGTGTCGTTCGAGGAGATGCTCGAGATGGCGGCGTCGGGGGCGGGGGTGCTGCAACTGCGCTCGGTCGAGTACGCGCGCAACCACGGCGTCAACATCCACTGCCGATCTTCGTTCGACGAGGAGCCAGGTACCTTTGTGGTGCCGGAAGGAGACACGATGGAGCAGCCCTTGATCACGGCCGTGACGCACTCGACCTCGGAATCGCAGGTGACGCTGACGGGCGTGCCGGATACGCCGGGCGCGGCGGCGCGCATCTTCGACGCGATGGCGCAGGCGAACATCAACGTCGACATGATCGTGCAGAACGAGCCGGTGGCGGCAGGCGGGCAGGCGGAGATCTCGTTCACGGTGCCGCGCGAGGACTTGCGCACGGCGCTGGTGGCGCTGGAGCCGTTGGCGGGCGAGGCGTTTGCGCAAGTGAGCACACACGAGGACATGGGCAAGGTCTCGATCGTGGGGGCGGGCATGCGTTCGCACCCGGGCGTGGCGGCGAAGGTGTTCGGCGTGCTGGCGGCGGAGGGCGTGAACATCGACATGATCTCGACGTCGCCGATCAAGATCTCGTGCGTGATCGACTCAGAGCGCGTCCCGCGTGCGGTGCAGGCGCTGCACGGTGCGTTCGAGCTGTCCGGCGAGGGCACGGTCGCAGTCGAATGAAACGTGCAATTTGATCCTCCGTATGTCACAATCCTGCGCATAGCTCCATTTCCGGGGGGCCGGGGAGCTTGGGTTCGACCATGCGTACGAAGAGACAACGTCGGTACATCGCTCGCCGCTGGCTGCTCGTGGCGCGCCCGGTTCTGCGCTACAGCCAGGGCCGCCGGGCGTATGTGCTGCGGCTGGTGGGCGGCCGCTTCGGGCCGGTACTGCGCCCCGACCGCCGTCTGGTTCGCCGGGCGCGGGCGTTTGAAGGCGCCGAGCGCCGCCAGGCGCGCACCGCGTGAGCGCTGCTGAGGCTCGTGAGCGCTGCTGAGGCTCGCTGAGCGCTGCTGAGGCTCGCTGAGCGCTTGGGCCCTGGTGCCCGCGGCCCTTGATAGGACTCACTGCGTGTGTTCCCACTGCTTAACTTGTGCTTCCCTGCCAAATGGTGTGCAATCGGCACCAGCGAACGGCCGGGTGTGGCCGCTTTGGCGGCGCCGGCCGGCTCTTTTCATTGACGCACGAACGCGAGGATGAAGGCGATGCGGACGCGTATGCAGGAGCTGCCGAAACAGGCGGTGGCGGGCGGTCTGGCGCTGCTGGGCGGCGTGGCGGTGTGGCAGTTGGGGGTCGAGTTCGAGCGCGCATGGCTGCGTAGCCATGAGGGGCCGCTGCTGGGGGAGACGCTGTCGGGCGACGAGTCCGGCGCGGTGCTGCATCAGGCGCAGGAGGATCGGGGTCCGATCGCCGAGCGTGGGCGGCGTCGCTGGGTGGCCGGCCATCAGCCGCGTTTGGCGCCGCGCGTGCGTCTGTCC
>JASLHP010000416.1 GCA_030149625.1 Solirubrobacteraceae bacterium | reverse complement strand
CTCGAGAAGGGCTGAGAGCGGGCCTGCATCGGTGGCTGGGGGAGGGCCGGGGCGTGGGTCGCGCCGGTAAAGGACCGGGCATCGATCCTTGACACCCCTCACGGGCCGTGCTATCAAATGTTTTCGTAAGTTTGTGGGATTGAGCCGGTTGGACCTGGCTCGGGCCCGAAGATTATGGACGATCAGGGGGGTCTATCTTGTCCTGTCGTGAAAGGGACGCTGCCACGTCGCTGCGGCGGCGCGAACGGCGTCAGCGAGGTATTCACTTGGTCGCAAGGACGCATAGTCGGTGATCGCGAGCGGCAGGGAAGCTACTCCGGTTGCACCCGCACGGTCGCGCATCTCCGCGACGCTGGGTGACAGCCCGGCCGAGCGTGCCTCCCACAGCACGCTCGGCGGCGTACGCCCGCCGGTGGTGATCGTCAAACTCCCCGTCGTCGACGCTGGCGGCGCGCCGGCGCATCGCTGCGACGTGCGCCTCGTGCGCTCGGCGTGTCAGGCGCAGGACGAGGAGGGGCGTGCCGAGCAGGGCGAGGTGACCGCCGTCGTGATCTTGCGCGACGTGACGCCCTCGCGCGTGATGCGCTGCGTGCGTGCCGCGACCCGCGGCGCCGGCTCGATCTCGACCGAGCTCCTTGGTCAGCTGCTCCCGATCGGCGACGGCATGCGCCGCGAGCCGAGCGAGCCGCAGCTGACGGATCGCGAATACGAGGTGCTGAGAATGCTCGCCGACGGCGAGAGCACGCGCGGCATCGCCGAGCGGCTCAGCTACTCCGAGCGGACGGTCAAGAACATCGTGCGCGACCTTCTCGTGAAGCTGAACTGCAAGACGCGAGCCCACGCCGTCGCGCACGCGGTCCGGCAAGGGGTGATCTGAATCTCCTCGTCGGACGCGCCGTGAGCCGGGTCGCGGTCATCGGGCTCGATTGCGCAGAGCCCAAGCTCGTGTTCGAGCGTTTCAAAGACGAGCTGCCGAACCTCAGCCGGCTGATCGGCGAAGGCTCATGGGGGCCGCTGCCCAGCGTCGACCCGCCGATCACGGTGCCGGCGTGGAGCTGCATGACGAGCGGGCGCGATCCCGGCGAGCTCGGCATCTACGGCTTTCGCAACCGCACCGCGTATGACTATCACTCGCTCGCGGTCGCCGACTCGAGCTCGGTGAAGCTCGATCGCGTCTGGGACTATCTCTCGCGTGCCGGCAAGCACGTGATCGTGGTCGGCGTGCCGCAGACCTCGCCGCCGGTGGCGGTCAACGGTGAGCTCGTGTCGTGCTTCCTGACCGCCGACACGCGCACCGACCCTTACACGCATCCACCCGCGCTGCGCGCGGAGATCGAGTCGCTCGTGGGCTCCTACAAGGTCGATGTGCGCAGCTTCCGTAGCGAGGAGCGCGACAGGATTCTCGCCGAGGTCTACGAGATGACCGAAAAGCGCTTCGCCGTCTGCCGTCAGCTGCTCGACACGCGGCCGTGGGACTTCTTCATGATGGTCGAGATCGGGCTCGATCGCATGCACCACGCCTTCTGGCGCTACCTCGATCCGGAGCACCCGCGTTATGAGCCGGGTCACCGCTACAGCGACGCGATCCGCAACTACTACATCTACCTGGACGAAGAGATCGGCGAGCTGCTCGAGCGTTTCGACGAGGACACCACCGTGATGGTCGTCTCAGACCACGGCGCGCGGCCGATGCAGGGGGCGATCTGCGTCAACGAGTGGCTGCTGCGGGAGGGCTATCTGGTGCTCGAAGAGGAGCCCGAGGGCCCGACCCCGTTCAGCGAGGTGAAGGTCGACTGGACTAAGACCCGTGCGTGGGGTGAGGGCGGCTACTACTGCCGGCTGTGCGTCAACGTCGCGGGTCGCGAGCCGCAGGGTGTCGTCGCCCCGGACGAGTACGAGCAGCTGCTCGACGAGCTCGCCGACGGTCTACGGCGGCTGCCGGGCCCCGACGGAGAGGACATCGGCACGCGCGTGTTCAGGCCCGAGGAACTGTGGCGCGAGCAGTGCGGGATTCCCCCCGATTTGGTCGTCTACTTCGGCGATCTCGGCTGGCGCAGCAATGGCAGCCTCGGGCAGGGACGGCACTGGACCTACGACAATGACACCGGACCCGACGACGCCAACCACGACCGCGAGGGGATCTGCATCGTCACGGGTCCTGGCGTGCCGGCTGAGCGGCGCGAGGATCTCGTCATCTACGACGTCGCGCCGACGATCCTCGCGCAGGCCGGACTGCCGCCGCAGGAGAGCATGCGCGGCCAGGTCATCGCCGCGGCGACGCCCGCTCTGTAGCGCGCTGTAAGCCCAGCGCCGCCGCACCTGCCGGCGACGGCGCCGAGCTCTCAGCTCACGACACGCTCAGGGCCGTGGTGATGTCGGTCGTGTCGGTCAGCTGTACGTGGGTGGCGAGCGTTCCCGCCTTGTGCTTCTTGGCCTTCTTCTGCAATGTCTTGCTCTCCACGAGCAGCGGGCCGCGAGCGCTGAGCGACACGCTGGAGGCGGCCCCAGCGAACTTGATCACGAGCTTGCCGCCCGACAACCGCTCGCTCGCGACCGTGGCGCCGGACACCGACAGGCCCTTGGCGGCGACGCTCTTCTTGCACTTACGGTGCGAGCCGCTGCCTTTGCAGACCTTGTGTGGCGCGAGCGCCTTGTGACTGAAGCTGAGTCCCGATGCCAGCCCGACCGACATCGATTCCAGGTACGGGCCGTTGACGCCGTGCACCGCGTGGACCGTGAGCTTCGGCTTGCCGCTCGCCAGCCCGCTGACCGAGCCGGTGGCCGTCGGCTTGCCGGCCGACGGCGTGCAGTTGACGTTCGTCACCGGCCCGCTGATTTTCGCCGGTGCGCCCCCGTTCTGAGGCACGAGCGTCGCCGTGATCGTGCCGGGTGTGCATTCGCTCGTGAACGCGGGGCCCGCGGGCGTGCCCGTGAACGTGTACGTGAGCGTGCTCAGCGGGATGTCCGGCACGCCGGAGAACGTGATCGTGTGTTCGGTCAGGTTCAGCGGCCCTTTGATCGACAGCTGGTAGGGCGGCGGGAAGGCGATCGACATTTCGCCCTGGATCTGGTTGGACAACGATCCCGAGTTGACCGAGCCCTGTAGCGACAGCTCGCCCGTGCTCAGCGCGCTCGACGGCAGCAGCGGCGATTCGGCGGCCACCGTGCCGACGGTGCAGACGGTGCCGTTGAAGCAGGGGGAGAGGATTTTGTTGATCTTCACCCCCGTCGGGTTGCCGAACACGATCCCGCTCGTGGCGTCTTCGCCGGAGCCCTGTTTGAACGTCACCGCGACCTGGACGCCTGCGCTTCCCTCGCCGGTCACGGTTGCCGCGACGGTCGGGGAGTAGGGCAGCGAGCTGCAGCCGCTCACGTTCAACGGCTCGCTCGCGGACCCGGTGTCACCGCCGAGGTCGGTTGCCTGCACGGAGACAGTCGCCGTGCCGCAGCTCGTCGGAAGCCGCGGGCTCGACAGCGTGAGCTGTAGTTCGCTGATGGGCGTTTTTTCGTTGTCTTCGAGGGCGTTGAAGGACAGGCCCATGGCAACCGGGGAGGTTCCGAGCGTCAGCGGTCCCGTGAAGGTACCTCCGCCTTGCACCTGCAGCGCGACGCCGGCCACGTCGGCCAGGGCAGGTGGCGCGATCAGGTACAGCGTCACGGACTCTGGCTTTTCCGAGGCGCCGTTGATCGTGCCGGTGCCGATCTGGCACAGCGGGCTGGGGCCGCTCTCCGACAGGCACGCGCCGCCGTCGGTGTTCACGTTGATCAGGAATCCCGCCGGGAAGCCGAGCGAAAGACCCTTCTCGACGCCGCCGCTGAAGG
>JASLHP010000130.1 GCA_030149625.1 Solirubrobacteraceae bacterium | reverse complement strand
GTGATCGGCATGGTCGGGCGCCTGCCCGATGCGCGCCGCGCCGCGCGCATCGGCTTCGCGCACGCGGGCGATGAGATCGCGCTCGTCGGCGCGCCGCGCCCAGCGCTGCCCGCGAGCGAGCTCGCGAAGCTGCTCGGCTTGCCGCTGCCGGACGGGCTCGACGCGGTGGATGTCGCCGCCGTCGCGGCCACGCATGCCGCCGTCCGCGACGCGGTTCGCGCGGGCACGCTTGCGAGCGCACACGACATCGCCGAGGGCGGTCTCGCGATCGCGCTCGCCGAGTGCTGTCTGGCCGGCGGCATCGGCGCGCAGGTCGAGCTCGGCGAGACGCTCTGGGAGGCGGTCGGGTCGCGCACGCGGGGTCGCGCATCCGCACAGGCCGAGCCCGCGGCCGCGTCGGTCCTGGCCACCGCGCTGTTCGGCGAGGGCGCCGGCGGCTTCGTCGTCAGCGGCGAGCCCGGCGCCCTGCGTGCGCTCGGCGAACACGTATCGCTCGTCACGATCGGCAGGGTCGGCGAGGACGTGCTGAGCATCGTCGAGGCGGGCGCGACGGCGGGCACGATGCTCACGCTCACGCTCGAGGAGCTGGCCGCGGCCCATGCCAGCCTCGCCGAATTCTTCGTCTAGGCCGCAGAAAGCCCGCAATTTGGGTTGCGAAACGACGCAAAGCGCTGAGCTGAGCAGTTTGCCGTAAAGCCTTTGACCGCACGAACCGATGGTCGTTCGGATATGTCGTACCCGCCTGCGTCCGTACCCACTCGTGCTCTGAGCTCCTCGCCGGCTCGGTCCTCGCGCGGGGCGCCCTCGCCGCCGGCGCGGGGACGCTGGATCGACAACTGGCTGGACACGCTCGGAGATCTCGAGCGCCTGCGCGCCGACCATCCGATGATGGATGCGGTCGTCGAGGAGATCGACGGGCGCATGATCCGCGTCGGCGAGCAGTGGCTTGCGGACTTCGCTTCGTGCAACTACCTCGGCTTCGACCTCGACGCCGAGATCATCGCCGCGGTGCCCGCGTTCCTGGAGCAGTGGGGCACGCACCCGAGCTGGTCGCGCCTGCTCGGCAGCCCTGCCCTCTACGAGCAGATCGAGGAGCGCCTCACCGCGCTTCTCGGCTGCGAGGACTCGCTGGTGCTGCCGACGATCACGCACATCCACAACTCGGTGATCCCGATACTGGCCGCGTCCGGGACGATCTTCCTCGACGCGCGCGCCCACAAGACGATCTACGACGGCTGCCAGGTCGCTCGCTCCCGCGGCGCCGCCGTGCGCCGCTTCCGCTTCGAGGATCCCGGCCACCTCGGCGAGCTGCTGGCGGCAGAGCACGATCGCGCGCGGCTGATCTGCATGGACGGCGTCAACAGCATGACGGGCAACGCGCCCGACCTGCGTGAGTTCGCCGCGGTCGCGCGCCGTCATGGCGCGCTCCTGTACGTCGACGACGCCCACGGCTTCGGCGTCATCGGCGAGCGCTCGCCCGACGAGTCCTGCTCGTACGGCGTGCGCGGCAACAGCGTCGTGCGCCACTTCGACGAGAGCTACGACGACCTCGTGCTCGTCGGCGGCTTCTCCAAGGCCTACTCATCGCTGCTCGCGTTCATCGCGTGTCCAACCGAGGTCAAGAACCTGCTCAAGGTCGCCGCGCCGCCGTACCTGTATTCGGGGCCCTCGCCGGTCGCTTCGCTGGCCACCGTGCTCGCCGGCTTCGACGTCAACGATCGCCGCGGCGATCAGCTGCGCAGCATCGTGCATCGCCATAGCGCGCGCGTGCTCGGCGCGCTCGCCGAGCTCGACGTGCACACGCCCAACACCTCGGGCTTGCCGATCGTCGAGATCCCGCTGCGCGACCACGAGCGCATCGACCTGGTGGGACGGATGCTGTTCTCGCACGGCATCTACGTGACGCTCGCCGCCTACCCGCTCGTTCCCAAGGCCGAGGTCGGCTTCCGGGTGCAGCTGACCGCGGCCAACACGGATGCAGAAGTCGAGCGCCTGATCGCGGTGCTGGCCGAGCTGGCCGAGCTGGGCGAGCTGCAGTCGGCGTCCGAGAACAGGGCGTTGGAGGCCGCGGCATGAGCGCGCGGCCGTCCACGCGCCCGCCGTTGTGGCTGGCGTACCTCGCGTTCGGCGTGGTCGGCATGTGCCTGTATCTGCTGCCCACGCCGCTGAAAGGCAACGAGGCGCTGTTCAACACGTGCGGCGTCACGAGCTGGATCGCCGTGGTCGTCGGCATCCGCCGCAACAAACCCGGCTACGCGCTGCCGTGGTGGCTGTTCGCGTTCGGCTTCCTCCTGTACTGGATGGGCGACTTCTACACGTACAGCTACCGCGCATACGTGCTGCACCAAGAAGTCCCGTTCCCCTCGATCGGCGACGCGATCTACCTGACGGTGTACCCGGCGCAGATGCTGGGGCTGCTGTTGCTCGTGCGCCGGCGCAACCCGCAGCGCAACCGCAATACGCTGATCGACGCGGCGATCCTGACGCTCGGCCTGTCGGTGCTCTCGTGGATTCTGCAGATCGCGCCGTACATCCACGAAAGCTCGATGGGTCTGTTGCCCAAGCTCGTGTCGGTCGCTTATCCGCTGGGCGACATCATCCTGCTCGCCGCCGCGATCCGGCTCGTGCTCGACGGCGGCCGTCGCCAGCCGGCCTTCTACCTGATGGGTGCGAGCATCGTCTCGCTGCTGGCGACCGACTTCATCTACGGGGTGATGACGCTCAACGGCACCTTCCACCACCAGCTGATCCTCGACCTCGGCTGGTTCGCCTACCAGCTGCTGTGGGGCGCCTCCGCGCTGCACCCGTCGATGGCCAAGATGGACGAGCCGGTCGCCGACCGCGACGCCAAGGACCGCGAGGCGAAGCTCACGCCGCTGCGCCTCAGCCTGCTGACGGGCGCGTCGCTGATCGCGCCGGTCTGCATCTTCGTCAGGGAGCTGCGCCGCGGCGACCTCGACCTGATGGTGACGGTCTCGGCCTCGGTCGTGCTGTTCGGCCTGGTCGTGATGCGCATGGTCGACCTCGTCCGCCAGCAGGAGCGCTCGGCCGCGCGCGAGCGGTTGCTCGGTCGCTTCGGCGCGGCGCTCGTCGCCTGCGCGACGCGCGAGGAGATGCAGCAGGCCGCGCTGAAGCTGATCGTGCCGCTGCTCGAGGGTCGCGGGGTGGGGGTGCTGTGTCTGCTCGAGGACGGCGCGCTGACCGCGGTGGCCCGCAACGACGAGCCCAGCTGGGCGGCGCGCACGCTGACGCCGACCGTCGCCGGCGAGCTGCTCGCGCTCGCCGAGCATAGCTCCGCGCGAAGCGTCACGCTCGAGCCGACGGTGCTCGCCGCGATGCAGCTCGACGAGCGCTCGACGAGCGGGCTCGTGCTGGCGCTGCCCGTCCGCGACGGGCTGCTCGGGCTGCTCGTGCTCGCGTGTCCGTCCGAGCCTTCGCGCCAGGCGCGCGGCGCGCTCGAGGCGCTCGCCAACCAGCTCGCGCTCGCGCTCGAGGGCGCGCGGCTGACCGAGGAGATCCACGAGCAGCGCAGCGAGGCGCGCTTCGCATCGCTCGTGCAGAACTCCAGCGACCTGATCACGGTCGTCGGCGCCGACGCCACGATCACCTACCAGAGCCCCTCCTCAGAGCACATCCTCGGCTACCCATCAGCGGAGCTGCTCGGCACGCGCTTCGACCGGCTCGTCGCCGAGGAGGACACGGGCGCGCTGCTGCGGCTGCTCGCCGACGGCTCGGCCTACGCGCGCTCCGACGAGCAGGTGATCGAATGCACGCTGCGCCATCGCGACGGTGAGGCGCGCCAGTTCGAGATCCTGCACACGAACCTGCTCGACGACGAGCACGTGCGCGGCATCGTGCTCAACGCCCGCGACATCTCGGAGCGCAAGACCTTCGAGGAGCAGCTCGCCCACCAGGCGTTCCACGACCCTGTCACGAACCTCGCCAACCGCGCGCTGTTCGTCGAGCGCGTGCGCCACGCGATCGGACGCGCGCATCGCGAGGACAGCCGCCTCGGGGTGATGTTCCTCGACATCGACGACTTCAAGACGATCAACGACAGCCTCGGCCACGGCGCCGGCGACGCCGCGCTGATCGACGTCGCCAAGCGCCTGTCCAACAGCATTCGCTCGAGCGACACCGCGGCGCGCTTCGGCGGCGACGAGTTCGTCGTGCTGCTCGAGGACCTCGAGAGCACCGAAATCGCCACCGAGGTCGCCGAGCGCGTGCTCGAGGACCTGCGCCAGCCGCTGATGGTCGCGGGCAAGGAGCTGTCAGTGCGCGGCAGCATCGGCATCTCGATCATGGACGGCGGCTCGACGCTCGGCGCCGACGAGCTGATCCGCGACGCCGACGCGGCGATGTACATCGCCAAGCGCGACGGCAAGGGCAGCTACCGGCTGTTCGAGCCGGAGATGCACGCGGGCGTGCTCGCGCGCCTGGAGCTGCGCGCCGACCTGCAGCGGGCTCTCGAAAGCGGCCAGTTCGAGCTGCACTACCAGCCGATCGTGCGGCTCGCCGACGGCCACGTCGCCGGGATGGAGGCACTGCTGCGCTGGCACCATCCCGAGCGCGGCCTCGTGCAGCCTGGAGACTTCATCCCGTTCGCGGAGGAGACAGGGCTGATCGTGCCGATCGGGCGCTGGGTGCTGCGCGAGGCGTGCATGCAGGCGGTTGCCGTGCAGAACCACTGGACGGGCGACCCGCCGCTGTACATCTGCGTGAATCTGTCCGTCAGGCAGCTTCAGCACTCAGACGTCATCTCTGACGTTCGCGACGCGCTCGATGAGTCGGGCCTGGACCCGGGCCTGTTGATGCTGGAGATCACCGAGTCGATGTTGATCGAGGACCCGGAGGTGGCAGTCGTCAAGCTCCAGGAACTGCGCTCGCTCGGACTGCGCGTCGCGATGGACGACTTCGGGACTGGCTACTCCTCGCTCAGCTACTTGAGCCGCTTCCCGGTCGACGTGATCAAGATGGACCGCTCGTTCCTCGGGCCGGAGTCCTCGCGCGAGGCAGCCGACCTGTCGAGTGCCGTCGTCGCGCTCGGCAGCACGCTGGCCCTCGACGTGGTCGCCGAGGGCATCGAATTCGACGAGCAGCTCAGCCGCCTGCGCGAGCTCGGCTGCGAGCTCGGCCAGGGCTTCCACTTTGCCCACCCGATGGAGTCGGCGCACCTGATCGACTACCTGTCCGGCAGGCCCGAGCGCGGCGGGATGCCCTCCGGCGAGGCGGTGCCGACTCCGGCTCCCGCTCCGGCCGATGGCCTCTAGCGGCGTCCTCGGCGAACGCGACTTCCGGCTGCTGTTCACGGGCCGCTGCGTGTCGCTGCTCGGGGACGGAGCGTTCCTCGTGGCGATGGCGTGGGAGGCGTACACGCTGTCGAGCGCTCCCGCGGCGCTGTCGCTGCTCGGGATCGCGATGACCGTGCCGCTGATCGCGCTGCTGCTGTTCGGCGGCGTCGTCTCAGACCGCCACCGTCGCCGCCAGGTGATGCTGATCGCCGACGTCGTGCGCGCGGTGCTGCTCGCGCTGCTCGGCGCGCTGGCCGCCAGCGGCCATCTGCGCCTGTGGCAGATGATGGTGATCGTCGCCGTCTACGGCGGCGCGCAGGCGTTCTTCGATCCAGCCAGCGACGCGATCCTGCCGCAGCTCGTGCCCGAGTCGCGGCTCGGCGAAGCCAACGCGCTCGAGCAGGTGCTGCGCCCGCTCGCCCTGCGCCTGCTCGGGCCGGCGCTCGGCGGCGTGCTCGTCGGCGTGCTCGGCCCGGGGGCAGCGTTCCTTGCGGATGCCGGCACGTTCGTCGTCTCCGCGGTGGCGCTGTCGTGGCTGTCGCCGCGCGCGTCCGCGTCGCCGTTGCGCACCGACGTCACGCTCGTGCGCGCGAGCGAGCAGGCGCGCGAGGGCTGGGCGTACGTACGCGGGCACGTGTGGCTGTGGGGCACATTCGCGAGCGCGGGTATCG